>CALAEX010000133.1 GCA_937891165.1 uncultured Lachnospiraceae bacterium
GATTTAAGTCTATACCATCCGTTTTTATTATTCAAGCTAACCCCTGAACAGTAACAGTTTTGAAAATATTTTCGGTGATTATTTCAACGCATATAAAAATGCATCAAAGTACAAAGATGCACTTTGCTAGAGATTACATTCCGAAAGAGAGAGTTTTAACAAAATTTAAATGATATGTGGGTGATTTATACCAAAGGAAACCCACAACAGATTGTTCAATGTATGTAATACAGCACGGAGATTTGAACAAAAAGAGAATTAATAAAGTGTAGCAGTTGTTTGTATTTTTTTATTTTAAGAAGTGGAGAGTGATTATTATAAGTAAAAATATTAAAGAAAAAGATGAAAGTAAGGCAATCAAAATTAAGAGCGTACAGGCTAATAGCTTATATGCCTATAATAAGGGTGTTGAAAAGGCATATTTAGATATAGGAAAAGCAGTTATTAATGATAGTTTGTTTTCGGAGTATATGTTAAATCACGGAGCAGTGGTTAATAAAAAGAGAAAAAGTAATGATTTTATTGTAATGAAGTTTGATTATGGCATAAAAAAGTGTGATAAATGTAAAGATGGAATCTCAGCACAGGAATTAAGGGATTATTACTATGAGAACGGGGCAACAGTTCCTATTCCGCTTTATGATAAGGAAGGTAATTTGGTAAAGAAAGATACCATTCATTATAAAATGCTCATGCGAAATCCAGGTAAAGCAAAAGAAGGAGATTGTATATTTGTTCGTGAAAAATTACATAAAACAGCATTGAATTATATCACGATGAATTTATGGGACAAGATGCCTGTAGATAATGCAAAGATTGTAGAAATGTCAGCATATGCCCCATTAACAACAGCTACAACTATAGGTTATATAAAAATTCCGATGGAGAATATACTTATTGTCAAAGATGAAAAAGTAAAAACTATGGTTAATGCTGTTAAAGTAAAAACACACTATGTTCCATATGAAATTAGTGTTGAGGATTGGGACACAGTAGAGAATTATATCAACAAATTTGATATGACATTTTATAAAAAGAAAATAAAAGATAATCCAAGTTTACAATATGTTAAGAAAAGCAAAAAGGCACTTATAGAAGCTGGTATAGATATTCAAGTATATCCAACAATAACTAAAATAAAAAATAAATTGGAATGTTGTGTGGAACGTTCAGATGAAAAACAAAAGGTGGAAAATGTATTGTTTGATGGAGAAGGTCTGATTGATGAATCTATTTTTCCAGAAGATAAAGGAATGGATGGTTTTATTTATTGCAGGAATCATTTCTTCAAATCATGTTTATTTAGAGGAAATATACAACAGTATTTTAAAGATTTTTATGGAGATGATTATGAAACGGCGACTATAACTGATATGTTTGGAAATGTTTTTAAAGTGAAGGACATAAAGGTTATTATTACGGATAATTCTATCAAGTGGATAAAGTTTACTGATTTGATGGGCAGTAGTGATTTTGAAGCATACCAGTATTATAATAAGTTTTTAAAAAAACATGATGAAAAGTTTGCAATAGTAAAAACGGCGCATCGTAGCAAATGGGGAGATTTACAGAGAAGTTCATACCAAATCAATAATAGTCTTCCTTGTATGGATTCTGATATTTTGGAAAATATTGCGAAGCAAAGTATAGATTATTGTAATTCTTTGAAATTAAATCATGAAGCGTTTATAAAACATTTGGAGATTACTGGTTCAAAGAGATATAGTATAAATAATGTTCTGATTGCATTGGATGAATGGAACGAGAATTTTAAATATACAGAATATTTCAAAGAGAAGAAAAGAAAAATCATTAGTGAGTTTAAGAACGAACGATTGAAATTAGGGAAACTGTTACAGTATGGAGATAACTTGACTATTTGTGGAAATCCTATTGCATTATTGATGAAAGTTACAGGACAGGATTTTCTTAAAGAGAAATGTTTTGAAAAGATGGAAGATGGAATTCAGTGCTATACTGCGAGATTTAAAGATAAAGAAAGATTAGCAGCATTTCGTTCTCCACATAACAGCCCTAATAATATTGTTCATCTGATTAATACATATTCGGATGAAATGCGGAGATACTTTTCGAAATTAGGGAATAATGTGGTTGTAGTCAATGGTATAGGTACAGATATTCAATGTCGTGCTAATGGGATGGACATGGACACAGATGGATTTTATGTGACAAATCAACCTGATATAGTAGATATTGTTGAATATGCTTATAAAAGCTATCCAACTATAATTAATGATATTCCGTTAAAAGGTAATAGCGAATATAAAAAGGATATGGCATCATATGCAAAAATGGATAATAAAATTTCATCAGCCCAGTATGCAATAGGAAGTGCCAGTAATATTGCACAGTTAGCATTGAGTTATTACTATGATAGTGGAAGTGAAAATCAAGATTTGGAAGATGTATTTATCATTTGTTCTGTACTTGCACAAGTGGCAATAGATGGAGCAAAAAGGGAATATGTTATAGATGTAGGAAAAGAGTTGTATAGGCTGCAAAATTTGCCGTGTATGAAACCTGAAGATGGAAAAAGATACCCTGTATTTTATGCCAATATTCAAAAACATAAGAAAACGTCAGATGGTAAACAGAAGCAGATTAAGGAATCAGAAATAAGGGAATTCAATTGTCCGATGGAGATATTGGCAAAAATAATTGAAGATAAAGTAATTGATTTGCGTAAACATAAAAAGTGTTCAATGCCTACCTATAGTCTAAGAACAGTTTTTGAATATAAACCTGATAAAATTAGAGATGGTAAGCAGTATAAGAAAGTAATCTCTATAGTACAGGAGTATGATAAGAAGGTCAAAGGATTGGACGAGACAAAAGAGGATTATTCAAAAAATGTTGAAAGAGAATTTGAAGATTGTATGGAAAAAATTGATAGATTGTCTATTAATAAAAGTACAATGTCCTCTTTGATTGTATATGCTTTTAAAGAAAATGGCGATATAAGGGACAGACTTTTGGTAGCGTTATATGATAAGGATTCTGAAAAATTTCTAGAATGTTTCAAACAAAAATCAAAAAGTCCATCAAAAATTGCTGAAACACTTGATTTTACTGGCTTTCCAATATCTCCCTATGAAGAGGGGCATGAAAGAAGCGTAAGTTGAGTAGTGACCTTTTCAAAATGTTTTCGAATTCGTATTATTCGGCACAAAAGTACTGGTGATATTGTCGGAGAGATTATCAGTAAACTTTTGTGAAAACAGGCTGGTATGCTGTCAAAGGTATATCAGCTTTTTGTGTGTCGATTCCACCACTAAGGCACACAAAATCACAAACATTTAAACTATGATAAAATCCTATATGTATTTCCAAGATGCAGAGTGTAGGTCGCCCGATAGCAGATTGTGGAGACTCTGCTATCGGGTGGAAGAATGGAATGTTCTATTGCTGTAAAATAAATGTGGTATTTTGTCAATTATTGGTATATAATGGAGACATTATAATGCTAATGATTGGTGGTATGGTTATGGAAATAGAAAAGAAAGACTTAACATTATTTATAGATGAGTCTGGGAGTATTACAAAAACAGATGTCTCTTTCAATAGATATTTTATAATTGCTGTCTTATTTACAAGAGATTCAAATAAGTTAAAGAAGCATTTTAGAAAAGGTATATCTAGTTTGATACAAAACCCAAAATATAAGAAAATCTTGGAAGAGAATGGCGAAATAAAAGGCAAAGAATTATCGGAAACAAAAAAGAAATCAATATATGAACGTATTATAAGAAATTGTTCAGAAGATTTTGAATTGGGGATAATCGTATTAGACAATAATTATACTACTGATGATTTTATAAAAAACCATGCAAGAACATTTAATTATATTTTACAATTGTATTTAGATTGTATGTTTAGAAAAAATAGCAAATATGCAAGGGATACAAAAGATGTTCGTATTTTATTAGATGAACAGAATATTGCAACAGATGCAAAATATACACTTGGTGATTATTTAGAACAACATTTTACTGTATTCAATCCGCTATTTAACAGCGTGAATGCAAAATGTGTTGACTCTAAAAACCATTTGCTAATACAGTTTATCGATTTTGTCTCTAATACATTTTATAGGAACTTAGAAAAACATGATAAGACGAGTATAGAAACAGTAAAAATGTTATTACCTTTTGTTTGTGGTGGAAGAATTTTCGATTTTTCAACTGACCATGACACAAAATTGATGTTAGATGAATAATATAAAATATAGTTGACAAAATAATATGTGTATGGTATATTTATCTTACCAAGTAATTCGTCTATACGGTGCATGAGGATGTAAGGCAGCTCCTAGTGCTGTCCACCATGACGTTTTGGAAGAAGGACATTCCAGATATGGGATGTTTTTTCGCTTTTATAAGTGAGTATATTTCATATATAGATAAAGGGCAGGTGATGTACACATCTGCTCTTTTCTTATATTCTACTATCCGATTAATACTTATTCAGTTGTGGTGCAATAACCAATAGTAAAGACATCACATTAACATATTACATTTTAAGAGCATTTACAGTGGATTCTTTATGAATTTTGGTAAAGTCTCTTTTTTATTTTATCACAAAAATATTACATATCATAAAATTAAATTGAAGGAAGGTGAAACAATGCCAACACAGGAAAGTGTAAAAGAGAAGTTAATTGAGAAATGCAGAGGATTAAAAATCAACTATATTGCAGAGCAGACAGGAATTCCACGAGAAATCGTAAGTGCATTTAAGAACGGCAGACGCCAGTTGTGGGAGAGTTCCTTGATTAAACTAGATGCATTTCTTGACAAATATTAAATTTTTTCATCTTTTAATTTGAAAAAAGTATACAATACACCAATTTATTAATGTGTCAATAATTATAACATAAGAATGATTAGTTGTAAAGAGAAAATATTAAATCGAAAAGGAGAACATTAAAAATGGAACAGACAAACAATGAAATTATGGAAACAAAATTTACACAGAATGATGTATTAAAAGGATTAATGGCAATGAACGAAGAGTTAAGAGAGTTTCTAGGAAATATTACGCTTGAGCAGTTAGATTCGCTTGCAAATAATCTAGAATACTTAGAGCATATGTATAAAACATTTGACGTATATATTGCAGGATATCAGAAGATGAAAGAGGCTGTGAAGGTCTTTGTAGAAATAATCAATGAACAGAAAGAAAATAGCTGCGGTGTAGTAATTGCAGAACTGGCAGAGCAGTATAAGAATTTGTCAGTTGAAGAAAAAACGGAATTTTGCAAGCAATTAGCAGGCTAATCCGATTCTGAAAATTCTTTTTTAATAGAGTAAAGGCATAAATACGAAAACGAATATACGTTCGAATTTTTCTTGATTGTAGATTAATAGAATGATATAATTACAATAACAAAACAGTAAAGGTGGTGAACAGATTGACAGGAAATAAAAAGAATAAAATCCATCCTGATACGGTAGGAAGTATTGGAATAAGCCTGATAATCGTTTCTTGGATAGTTGCTTTATTCGTAAAGAATATTTATGTGTTAGAAATTGCATTAGGACTAATTATAGTAGGTATTATCTGTGTTATTTACCGATACATAGCTGCGAAGAAAGAAATGGACACAGGAAAAGAGAAATTCAATAAGAACTTATATGATTTCCAAAACGAATATTATAATTATGCTAATCAATTAAACGTAGTTAGAAGTGATGTGCAAGTAACATTATTCGAAGGAGAGGCAAAGATACCACAGTATATCTGGGTTGCAGATAATATGGTCAATTTGTTCCCGATAAGAGAATATTATGAAAGTCATATAAGTGCAGTCAGTAGACCAGAAATAACAGATTTAAAATTAAGGTCTGTTCCAATTGAAGATATTTTGTATTTTGAGGAAGTTGGAGAATTACGGAAATACACAAAAGTATCTGGTGGAGGTACTTCTTTAAAGGGGGCAATGGAAGGGTACATTTTAGCAGGTGATGTAGGGGCGATTATTGGTAGTAGAGAACCAATTAAGACGGAAGTTGTTTCCGAAGATGACCGCATAGTAGAGTTAATCTACAAGAATTATGATGGCGAGATTGAAAATTTGGAATTTACACACGAGGCTTATGCGGTGTTTAAGAAGGTAATTCCAGAGAAAGAGTTAAGAAGAATTACAAATTTGAAATAGTTGAATATGGAAGTATTAGGGCATCTTCTTTTGAGGATGCCTTTTTAAATGCAGAAAAAGGTAAGAATATGAGTAATATAAAAGGGCAACTAAAAAATTTAGATGTATCAAAATTAAGGATGAAGAATGGTCGTACAGTTGAAGGTGAATTAAAACGACATTCTGAGATTTTGGCAGATTGTATTATGGAATGTTTGGATGAGGTGTATGATTCTTATACACCTAAAATATATCAACGCTCATATGGTTTATACAATTCGTTGTATATAGACGATGTGGTTAGAGTGGATATTTCTTCTAGTGGAGTGAATTTAGGAATAACCTTACATTTTGATGATGGGGCAGTACATAAGAGTTTTGATGGCGAGGATATGAATACAGCCGTGTTAATCAATGAAGGATGGCAGACACATGGCAGTTTTGCAGATGTTCCGATGTTAGGTTGGAGAACTGGCGAACACTTCATTGAAAAAGGTATAGAGAAATATAAGCGGAAAGAAAGTAATCCGTTTAAGGTAAGATTTACAATTAATGGTGAAGAAAGATTATTTTAGGAGACAGTAGGTTATTATGCTTACTGTCTTTTATTATGGAAAGGAAGTATATATGGCAAATAATAATGCAGATATTGAATTGCTTGCAGGTCTAGGAATAGACTCTAGTGAAGCAGAGATTTTAAAAGCAATAAAGATTATTGAGAAAAGATTAAAGGCAAATACCAATGCCAGAATTAAATTAGATGCAGATATAGATGAGACTGTTATAAGAAATACTGTTGAGAAATTACAGAATATTCTAAAGGGAAAAGAGTTAAAGATTGAAACGAAATCATCTATTGAAGCCATTACAAAAGAAATAGATGCAATGGCTGACATTGTAACTGTTGCTAAAAAGGCTGCAAATGAGAAGCTTGATTTTGCCAAGGCTAATGAGCGTGTGCGAGATAGTGCAGATAGTACAACGGATGCAGTTAATAGAGAACGAAATGCTATGGAGTCTTTAGATGATGTGGAAAGTATTTTGAATGGCATTAATCAATGTGGACAGAATGGAAATTCTGTATTTCAACGATTCGGCTCAACATTACATGAGGCTTTTTCTACATACACAACAGTAAATCTTTTGGAAGAGGGATTGAATAAAATTGCAGATGCGGGAAGAGAAGCAATCGCAATTGTAAAAGAATTTGATGATATAAATGTAGACCTTCAGCTTGCAAGTGGAGAAGATAAGGGATATGTCAAGCAATTACTCAATGATTATTCAGAATTAGGTAGTGAATTAGGTGCTTTAACTCAAACCGTAGCAGAAAGTTCCGATACATTTTTGCGTCAGGGACGGTCTATTGCTGATACAAACAAGTTGATTGAGGATAGTATTGTTTTAAGTAAGGTTGCAAAGACAAGTGGTGAAAATGCATCTGAAATTCTTACTGCGACTATAAATGGTTTTCAATTGGCTGCCTCAGAAGGAAGTCGCGTAAATGACGTTTTGAGTTCAATAGATTTAAATAGCGCAAGTTCTGCTGAGGGCATAGGTACTGCATTAACGAAAGTTGCATCTATGGCAAATAGTGCAGGAATTTCATTGGAGAAGACCGCTTCAATGGCAGCCGTACTGAAGGATACCACGCAGGATGCCGACGAGACCATTGGTACTAGTATAAAGACTATGCTATCACGCATGAATCAAATCCGAGCTGGAAAATTTGTAGATGAGGAAACTGGAGAGGCACTTAATGACGTAGAAAAAGTGCTTAATAAAATAGGTATCTCCATGAGAAATGATGTTAATGGACAGTTTAAGGAATCAGAAGCTATTATTGATGAGATTGGCAAGAAGTGGAGTACTTTTGATGAAAATTCTAAAAAGGCTGCTCAGTTTGCTCTAGGTGGGGCTTATCAAGCGAATAAAGTTGTCGCATTATTCGATAACTACGAGAAGGTAATTGAATTAACTAACATTGCTCAGAATAGTACAGGTCAGGCTTTAGAGAAATTCAATGAAAGCTACTTACCATCTTTAGAGGCTAAAACACAGGCATTGCAGAACAGCCTTCAGCAGTTAGCAACAACTACAATTAGTGATGATTTTTATGCATCAGTATTAGATGTAAGCAAAGAGGTAGTTGATTTAACAACAGAGACAGGAATATTAAAGAGTGCATTAGTTGGACTTGGTGTAGGCGGTAGTTTATATGCCTTTTCTCAGTTAGCAACTTTTATGCGAGAAGCAACACAGGGTTTTTCTAACTTCTCAGAAGCTTTAAATATGGTAAATCGTGGTGCTATTACAACAGCAAATGACATGCAGGCATTAGTTGATTTATCACATGGACTAAGTAATTCACAAATGCGTTTATTGCTTAGTACCAATAATTTAACGGACGCTCAGAAAATTTCTTTGATGGTTGCAAATGGTGTAGAGCAGGAACTTGCGGAACAACAGTTACGTACATGGGGGTTAATTAATGCACAGAATACCGCAACAAGTGCAACTGTTACATTGACCTCGAGTGTACGTGGGTTAATTGCCTCATTAACTGCAAGCCCTATTATTTTAGTAACAATGGCGGTAACGGCAGGTGTCACAGCTTTCAATAAATATAAACAAGCACAGGAAGAAGTTATTCAGACCGCCAGAGAAGCATCAACAGTATATAAAGATACGGCTGATTCAGTAGATGATTATGTTGCAAAATACAAAGAACTCCATAAGGCACTTCTTGAGGTCAAAGGTGACGAAGAAAAGACTTACGATGTGAAACAGCAGTTGCTTACATTGCAGACAGAGTTAAATGAGAAGTTTTCGAATGAAGCAGATAAGTTAAATTTGGTGACGGATGCTTATAAAGACCAAACAGAAGCTATTAAAGAACTTTCAAAAGTTTCTGCAAATGAGTTTCTCAATTCTAACCGTAAAGGCATAGAAAAAGCCGATAAGGAAATGAATCGAGAGAAAACATATCATCTTGGTTCAATGAATGGTTTGGTAGATGCTGATGAGTTAGACATTTTAGAGCAGATTAAAGCCATAGCGGAATTAAATGGCATTGAAATTACTGGAAACGGATTTGAATTTGTAGGTAATGCAAATGAAGCTACAGACGTAATTAATAGCTTTATGAACGATATTAAAGAATTGCAGTCCGAATCAGGTAAAACATCTGAGGCTATGTCGGGTATCTTTGATGGCTTGTTAGATAACTCTAGTGAAGCTCTTGGTAAAGCAGACTCTATCATTGATAAGTATGGTGAAATCTATGAACAGGCACAGATGGCTACTATTGCAACAGAGGCTAACTTATCTAATGGATATAATAGTGCTGTTTCTGCGGTAGAAGCCTATAATGAAGCTGTATTAAAGAGTGAAAATCCATATGATGATGAGAATGTAAAGGAAGCATGGGATAATTTACAGACAGTAAAGAAGGGTATACAGGAAAATGAAAAAGAGTGGGGGCAGTATTCTAATATTATGGATAATGTCTTTGATTCTGCTAACGATAAAGTATATTCATTCTATGATTCGTTGAAAAATGATACGGAAATGTCTGGTTTTATGGAAGAATTACGTGGATTAACAGATGTAGAAGTACAGTCAATGTATAACGATGGAACAGATGATGCTTTTGATGTATTAATGGAAAAAGCAAAAGCCTATGGTTTAGAAATTCAAGATGTTATTGATTTGTTAATCGAATTAGGCGTAGTACAAGGCAAGGTAGTAAGCACAAAAGAAGAATCCGCTATTTCCATTTCAGATGTTTTTGCTATGGAAGATGCTCAGAAGAATGCCACATTACTTTCTAATTACAAAGACCAGTTGTTAGAGGTTGAGAATGCATACCAAACTTGTTTATCGGCAAAAGAAGAATATGATAAGCAAGGATATCTTTCAATTGAAACAATGGAAAAAGTACTGTTGTTAGGTGAGGATTATTTACAGTACCTATTTGATGAACAGGGTAATGTAAAATTAGATGCAGAGGCATTTAAAGAGTTAGCATTGGCTCGTATCAATGATATGGAAGCACAGGCTTTAAATAATCTTGCACAGAACATCCAGCAGATTACAGATGAAGCAACGGCAACAGAGTACTTGTCTAGTAAACAAAATGAATTGGCTAATTCTTATACAGACGTTGCAGCAAGTGCATTAATTGCTATGCATTCAATATCAGGATTTAGCGATAGTGAGGCATTACAGAGTGTTTATAATAGCTTCAAGACGCAGTATAACCAGATTAAGGGATTATTTGCTTCAACAGGTAGTGTAAAAAATTTTGTGTCTTTGGAAATAAATGGCTCCTTTTTGGTA
>CALAEX010000134.1 GCA_937891165.1 uncultured Lachnospiraceae bacterium
CGAGCGCAAGCGTGTCCTAGAAGATATCAAGGAAAACAAGACTTTTATTTATTTTTCAACATCCCCAAAACTTATTATTTTTTTATCCAAATGGCTGGACGGATACCAATACTAGTATCGTTAGTGTTTTTACCATCAGAGTCTATTTTACCATAAGAGCTAACAAAGGAAGCAGACATAGCATTTTGACCCATAGAGCGTAACCACCAATTTCCATAACCTGAATTGGAAGTATCAGAGCCTACATAAGTACCTTTTAGGGCGGCATAGTCTGTGACCTTTGCACGGCGTTTTGTATTATCAGCAAAATATTTTTTAGCTTCTTCTATCGAAAGTAAGAATACTTTATCTGTGGCATCAGCACCACCACTCGTACCATGTGTTTCATTTTTTGCTGTTTTTACTGAGGTACTTTGAATGGATTTTCTTTCTGTGTCAGAAAATGCTTTCTTATAAAACTCTTCATTTAACCATTCACGAATGTCACTATTTCTCCAACTTGTATCTTTCCATTCCTTATCAAAAGAAACTGCATTTAAAATTTGTTCACAAAGTAATAATAATTTTCCATTTTTTTCTTCTAATACATACCATGTGATATCTTTTGTGATAGCATCATTTTCATCAAACGTATACGAACCAAACTTAACCGAATTTCCTGCTTTTGCCGAATTAATATCTACTACTTTTCCATTATAACTTGTTGCATAGGAAGGTGTAGGTGTTGGAGTATTGGTAGACTTTGGAGTTGGAGTTACTGTTGGTTTCTTCGTTGGTTTTGGAGTTGGAGTTACTGTTGGTTTCTTCGTTGGTTTTGGAGTAGGAGTCTTTGTCGGCTTTGGAGTAGGTGTAGGGGTTGGAGTGTTCGTAGGTGTAGGAGTCGGTGTTGGTGTCACAGGTTTTTTTCCTTTGCTTACTTTAAGGATAATAGAATCATTAGGTAAAAGTCTGGTACCAGCTTCTAAGCTTTGTGAAATAATATAGTCAGATTTTACTGTATCAGAGAATTCTTCCACTAATTCTATAATAATTCCTGCTTTTTCTAATTCATTATGAACTGATTTATAGGGCATTCCTACATAGTTCATGATTGTATATTTTTGATTTTCCATTTCTAATTCTGTAAATTTTTTCTTTAAAATTTCAGAATCAGGATATATAGAAAGCCCTTCTTTAATTTTAGATAAGGCATTTTTATAATCTTTACTTGAAACTAACTTTTCAGCTTCTGAGATAATAATAGTGATGTGGGCATTTCTATAAGTATCATACATTTTTTGATAATCCGAATGATTACCATAAGTATCTTGTGCATTTTTTATTAAGGTTATGGCAGAGATATAATCGTTATCTGCTACATATAATGCAGCGTCTGAAAGAACTTTTTCTTTAATTTTTTCAAAATAGTTAGCTTCCTCTTTTTGTAAGGTTTCAGATGTAGGATAATCTACAAGACCTTTTTGTATTTCAGCTAATGCATTGTCATAACTTCCATTGTCAGCAGCTTCCTTTGCTTTTGAAATAATAATAGTGATTTGTGTTTCATCAAAGGTAGATGCTAATTTAGGAATACCAAAAGCACTTGAGCTGGAAAAAAACGTTATTGTAAGAAATATTAGGGTAGTTTTAGAAATTCTTTTTTTTCTTTCAGATTCGTTATTAATTGTTGTCATCTTCTTTACCTCGCTATTTTCTTAAGTATTAAAAAGGACTTTTATAAGATTTTAGTAAAACTAGATAATTTTCTATTATTCATATACTTGATAATTTTGTTTAAAAAATTATTAAAAAAAGAAGTTACCTTTTGACAATTTTATAAGTAAGTGATATAGTAATATTACCATATTCTAAATATATATTACAAGTTACAACAGTATTTGTCAATATAGTGGAATAACAGAAATAATAAAAAATGGTTAAAGAATATTATTACAAAACCAAAAATATATTTAAAAAAATTACTATTTATTATTTACTATAATAAACATATAAAAACGTATTACAAATATATTAAAGGAAAGAGGAAAAATTATGATGGGTATTTATATATTTTATATTTTATATTTTTTATTAGTAAAGCAGATTGTATGGTATGGATTAAAAGAAGATGATATTTTTTTTAAAATATTCAGTTTAATACAATATTTATTTTTTACGTTAACTACTTTATGGTATGTATCATATAATGTATTTTTTTTAGCTGGAATTAATTTAATTTTATGTTTTTTTATAGACCACTTTATTGTAAAATCTAATATTAAAAATAAGATACATTTAATAATATTAAATAACATATATATAGTTTTTTTAGATACTGTTTTATATGGTATATATTATTGTATCAGTATGCCTAGTAAGTATGAAGATATAATAAATGGTATTATAGATAAAAATAATTTTTCTATATTTAAATATTTTAAGTCATTTATTAAATTTTGGGATATATCATATAAAAAATATTTTACAGCAATAAATGATTCAATTGAATATCCTTTTCAAAATATAGTTGGATATATTATTTTCCTCTTATTAATACTTAAATTTTTTGATTGCATAACTATATTTCCACAAAATAATAATTAAATAAAATGGTTGATAAGCCTTGATTGTGAATTTTTATTTGATATTGATAAGGCAATAGAACATCAGAAAGAGGTAGAGGAATTTTATAATATTTCTATGTTGAAGAAAATGGAGAAATTGGAACTATATGGATTGACAATAAATTTAAATAAAAAATGTTGGTAATTAAATCAGATGAGAGATAATGTTTCATATACAATAGAAACATCATCTCTCATCTGATAATTTTTATTAATTTTAAACGTATTCCCCAATTTGGCTAACGCCTACATAAATGGAAGAAATTTTATACCAAGTGTTAAAGCCTACTACACCATCTGGATTTAAATCAAAAATTTCTTGGAAAGTTCGTACGGCTTCTTCTGTTCCTTCGCCAAAAATACCGTCTTCTGCTGTTTTTGGAATGAGAGGGTATGCATTGCTAATGACATTTAGTTGTTCTTGAATCGTACGAACACTATTTCCACGAGAACCCACTCGAAGAGCAGCACCGGGATAGGAAGATGGAATACCAGAAATTTGTTCGGTAGAGTTGATATACATATTGTTGCCATAGTAATTTCTTAAAATTTGAATTGGGGTATAGCCTTGGTCGCCAAGAGCTTTACTTCCCCATTGTGTCATAAGTCCGGGACAAGAAACTTGCCTGCCATCGCAATATTGAGTTAAAATAGGTTGCTTTACATTAGGGCGAGAAAGATAATTATTGAAAATATTGTCTACGGCTTCGTCAATCGTATCAAAAATATTTCGCTCTGGAATCCATTTATGGTCATAAGCAGTAGAAGAAGTAATCGTAAAATCGTAACCTCTAGAACGATACCATTCGGTATAAACTCGATTTAGGGTAAAAGATTGTATGGCAAGAATATTTGCATAGATGGTAGATTCTGGCCATGTAGCATAAATTTCACTAGAAGCTACATTTTTAATATAATCTCGATAACGAACCGTATAATTTCTGGCACGAGTATTATTTGGTGTGCCATCATGTACGATAATAAATTCTGGAATTACGACCTCTGGCAAAACGATTTCGCCAGAGGTTATTGTTTCTTTTACTTCTGGTTCTACAATTTTAGGAGGATATGAACCATATAAGGTATGCTCTGGAATAGAAAATTCTTCTACGGTATCGGGAAGACCTGTAGGACTTGGCAATAGCTGTGCACGTTGTTTCGCTGTGACATCTGCTAGAATTTCTGCACCAGAAATCCGAATAGGTTCGTATCCTTCAGAACTAATAGTTATTATATATTCACTATAAGGTCGTAAATCATTGGTTGCCGTTAGACTAAGCTCTACAGGTGGTGCTGGAAGATAGATAAAAGGAGTAAATCCAGAAGAATCAGTTTGAATTTGTTCAATCGTTTGTTCTGGTTCGTTTAGAGTAGAAATAGCTACCGTAGCATTTGGAATAGGTAAATTGGTTGTAATATCAGTTAATTCGGCTTGAAAACCGCCTCTAGTTTCTGATTGAGTTTCCGTAGTGACAGGATAGATAATGGAACGCATGGGAACTCCTAAAAAGAACATATTATGATTAATATATGTGGGAGTAATTAAAAAAATTCTATATATTAATGTATGTGAACAACTATAGAAAACTTGGGGGATAATATTTTAGATAGAAGTCATTGATGAAATTGTATGGTTAATATATAATGATGAAATGAAAGAGAAATGGTTTAATGTATAGAGATATGGCAGAAATTTTACATTTGGAGGCATTATGATAGAATATTTATTTCAATCAACTAATATTAAGATTCGTGTAATGAAGTTGGAAGATATTCCACTTATTTGCAAAGCAGATAATGATGAAAGTGAAGCTAATATAATATATTTAAAGAATCAATTGGCGAATCAAGAAAAACAAGAATGTAGTGCATTGGTAGCTTTATGTAATGGTGAAATTGCAGGATATGTTTTTCTGTATTATAAAGGAAGATGGGGTGGGTTGGCGAATCAAAATCTTCCAAGTATTGTGGATTTAATTGTGTTTGAAAAGTATCGAAATAAAAAAATAGCTAGTATATTGATGGATGTTGCAGAGGAAATAGCGAAACAATATGGAAATCAAGTATATTTAGATGTTTGCTTAAATAGTGAGTATGGACCTGCCCAGAGGTTGTATATAAAAAGAGGCTATGTACCAGATGGAAAAGGGATATATTATGAAGAGAAAGTTTGTGAAATTGATGAAACATATAAGAATAATGATGAGTTAACATTATGTCTTGTGAAAGAATTATAGTATTGTAGAATGTGCTCAAATAAAGTCAAGCAGATTGCGAATATCCGCTTGACTTTATTTGGAACATAAATAATAAGGTATCAAGTATGATTCTCTTTATTATACAAAGTTTCTTGTTTATATTTTAATAATTGTTCTGCTAATTCTTTAGGAATGTCTTCCCCTTTCATAATCATTAAACGAGCTTTTTCCCTATCAGATTCTATTTTATTATTTTCAATAGTTTCAGATTCATCAAATATGCCGTAGGGAATCCCATAATAGTCATATAATCTGAATTTTTCGTTTTGTTTTTTTATTTGTTCTGGAGTTTGTTCTTTATAACCAAATGGTAAATAAGTCATATTATCTGCCTCCTTTTCTTTTGACACTGCATTTATAGGTTATTCCAATTTTTTTAGCGTGTTTTGCTACATATTTAATACCAGAATAGTAAGGTTTTGTATTAGTAGTATTATTTTCTGTTATATATTTTGTTACGCCATAATTATAATATTCGACAAGTAATAATGGATTAAAATTTTGTTCTTTTCGCATCATATAAATAGTATCATCATTACAAACGGCTGTCATTAAATAAATAGAATCATAATCTGCAAAAGAGTGTATATCTTTGCTTGAAAATAGTCCATTTATTGGATGATTGTGTAAAACGGCAATAGAACAAATAGAACCATAAGTTACCAATTGTTTTACTTCGTTTTTATCATTCATGTTAATACCATTCATTGAACCTAAGATAGTGTAATATTCATTAGGATTAGCTAAGTTCCAAAATATTCCTACCTCGTGAGATTTATTTTTGTTTTTAGATATACTTAATAACTTTTTATGTAATACATATAAGTCATCATTTATTTGAGGAGAATCAAAGGCTTCTATTTTAGCAATAGCTTCTATAATATCATCTGTTATTATGGTTATATTTTTATTTCCAGTTTTTATTTGTTGTAAATTCATTTTATATTGTCCTCCATTATATTTATATTATATCATAATTTTTTAAAAATTGTACTTTTAGAATTAAAAAAAGTGTGATATAATGCTAGATAAAGGCAAAGAAGAGGAGAGTAAACAGTTAGATATGTTACAGAGAGTCTGATTTGGTGAGAGCAGGCACAGAAGGAACTGTTGAACATGGCCTCGGAGCTGCGTACCGAAGCAAATATGCCAAGGCTACGACGGGTTCAACCGTTACATTGATAGACTATCGATGAATCATTTCTCATCTGTAGTTAATAAGGTGCATATCGTGAGGTATGAGTAAATTTAGGGTGGTAACACGAAGTGTTTGATACGCTCTCGTCCCTGAAAAAGAAATTTTTCAGAGAGGGGGCTTTTTTTATTACAAAAATTCATGGAAAGAAAGTAAATAATTAAAATTTTTAATTGTATCAAATAAGTTTCATACTTCAAATGAGTAAAATATGAAGTGATGAGAGAGATGTTATCACAAAATAAGAAATGAGGTAAAATTATGAGAAATATTTTAATTGGAGGAGCTTGGCCGTATGCGAATGGTTCTTTGCATATAGGACATATTGCAGGATTATTAGCAGGAGATGTATTGGCTAGGTATCACAGAGCAATTGGAGATAATGTATATTTTGTGTCTGGCAGTGATTGTCATGGAACACCAGTGGCAATTCGTGCAAAAAAGGAAGGAAAGACACCACAGGAAATTAGTGATTTTTATCATGAGGAATTTCAAGAATGTTTTCAGAAATTAGGATTTAGTTATGATGTGTATACAAAAACATCTTCTGAGAAACATAAAAATTTTGTAAGAGAATTTCATAAAAAACTTTACGAAAGTGACTATGTCTATGAAAAGGAAGTACCACAAGCGTATTGTGAGGAGTGTAATACCTTTTTAGCAGACCGTTTTGTAGTAGGAAAATGTCCAAAATGTCAAAATGATAGTCGTGGCGACCAATATGATGTTTGTGGTGCGGTGCTTGAACCAGAAAATTTATTAGAGCCAGTTTGTGCGATTTGCGGAAAATCAATTAGTTTTAAAAATTCCAAACATTTGTATATTGCGATTTCTTCATTAGAAAAGCAGTTGAAAAAGTTAGTAGAGGAAAAAACGGAATGGAGAAAAAATGCAATTGCATTTACGAATTGATATATTACAGAGGGTTTAAGAGATAGAGCATTAACAAGAGATTTAGAATGGGGGATTCCTGTACCAAAAGAAGGATATGAAAATAAAACAATTTATATTTGGGCAGAAAATGTATTGGGATATTTATCGGCGAGTAAAGTAGCCACAGATAAAGCAAAGGGAGATTTTGAAGCACTTTGGGGAAAAGAAGCAAAGCACTACTATGTACATGGTAAAGACAATATTCCGTTTCATTCCATTATTTTACCAGCACTTTTGTTAGGAAATGATACAAAATGGCATTTACCAGACCAAATAGTATCTAGTGAATATCTTACTTTAGAAGGCAGAAAAATTTCTACAAGTCAAAATTATGCTATTTGGATAAAAGAATTATTGCAGTGTTATGAACCGGATTCTATCCGTTATTATTTTCTTGCCAATGGTCCAGAAAAGAAAGATGCAGATTTTTCATGGAGAGAATATGTATATAGTGATGAAAAATATATAAAATATAAAAACAAGTATTGAAATATTATCATATTTATGGTATACTCCTATTATAGGAGGTAGATATTATGAGAGCAAAAGAGGTATTACAATTACTTCGTATTACAAGACAAACACTAACCAATTATGTAAAAGAAGGTATCATTCAAGTAAAAGTACTGCCGAGTGGTAGATATGATTATGTAGAAGAAAGTGTGTATGCTTTTTTAAACAAAGATGTACAGAGAAAAACTTGTCTGTATGCTAGAGTGTCCACAGCAAAGCAAAAGGCTGATTTAGAACATCAAATTGATTTATTAAAACAGTTTTGTTTTGTCAATGGCTATTCTGTGGGAGGAATTTATTCGGATATTGCGAGTGGAATTAGTTTTGAAAAAAGAACCCAGTTTTTTGAGTTACTGGATGAAATTTTAAATCATCGAGTGGAACAAGTTGTCATTACTTATAAAGATAGACTATCGAGAGTAGGATTTGAATTATTTGCTCATT
>CALAEX010000135.1 GCA_937891165.1 uncultured Lachnospiraceae bacterium
ACCATTAAAAAACAAGAGACCTTACTCGCTTTATATTTTTCTATAAAACAAATAAGGTCTCTTAACATTTACTCTCTTACTTCTTTAATGCCTTGCACAATAAACTTTCTTGCTTCTATTGCCTTTTCCTTAGGAAGTGCTTCAATTCCTTCTAATGGATATTCTATGCCAAGTTCTTTATACTTATTAACCCCCATCGTATGATAAGGAAGCACATCAAGAGCCTTCAAATTATGAAGCTTCCCAATCACTCTGCCTAATTCCTTCAAATCTTCCGGCTCATCACTAATCCCTGGAACAACTACATGACGAATCCATAAATCAATGCCTTTTTCCTCTAAATATTTTGCAAAAGCAAGTATTCCTGCATTTTCTTGTTTTGTCAATTCTTTATGCTTGTCTGGAACAATGTGCTTAATATCTAACATAACCAAATCGGTATATTTCATCAATTCGTCTAGTTTTTTATTATATGCCTCATTCCCCGGACGATACGTAATTCCTGAAGTATCTATACAGGTATGAATATGTTCTTTCTTTGCTGTTTGGAATAATTCTAGTAAGAAATCGATTTGTAAAAGAGGTTCTCCTCCTGTTACCGTAAGTCCCCCTTTTTCATAAAAAGCACGATTCTTATTATAATTTTCCATAATTTCTTCTACTGTGATTTCTGTTCCTGCTTTTAATTCCCAAGTGTCAGGATTATGACAATACTTGCATCTCATTGGGCAGCCTTGAAAAAATACCACATAACGAACTCCAGGTCCATCTACTGTTCCAAAGCTTTCTTGTGAATGAATATATCCCTTCTGCATAAATACACCCCTCTCCGTTATTATTATAGGCAAGGAAACCCACTACCTTAAGGTGGTGGGTTTCTTTTTGTATTATAATTAGATACTTTCGTGGAATGTTCTAGAAATAACTTCATCCTGCTGTTCTTTTGTTAACTTAACAAAGTTTACCGCATATCCACTTACACGAATAGTAAGCTGTGGATATTTTTCTGGATGAGCCTGTGCATCTAAAAGAGTTTCTTTTGTAAATACGTTAACATTTAAATGGTGTCCGCCTTTTTTTACATATCCATCAAGCAAAGCCACTAAGTTGTTGATTTGACTTTCTGTTGCTGCCATTGTAATATCCTCCTATATTTTATCTCATTATTTCTATTATTACAGTTTTTTATTCTTCTGTTTCATTCGCTACCTTATCAGCATCTAAACCTTCAAATAAAGTTGGTGTAGCACAAGCTCCTGTAGAGCAATCGAAATCAACTTCGATATCACCAGCAAAAATCTGGTCGTCCTTACCAAGAGCACCTGGAATGATAGAGAATGTATTGGAAATACCATCCTGTGCATCAATAAATGGAAGCTTAGATACAGATGCTAAAGATGCTACTGCACCATGAGTATCACGTCTGTGCATTGGGTTTGCACCTGGAGCAAATGCTTCGCCCTTCTTACGTCCATCTGGTGTAGAACCTGTTGCTTTACCATAAACTACATTAGATGTAATTGTAAGAATGGATGTTGTTGGAATACCACCACGGTAAGTATGGTTAGAACGAATGTGTTCCATAAACATATGAACGATTTGACGAGCAATTTCATCTACTCTATCATCATCATTACCATATTTAGGGAAATCACCTTCTACTTCATAGTCTGTAGCAATTCCGTTTTCATCACGAATTACTTTAACTTTTGCATACTTGATAGCGGATAAGGAGTCTGCTACTACCGAAAGACCAGCGATACCTGTTGCAAACCAACGGGTTACATTCTTATCATGTAAAGCCATCTGTAATTTTTCATAACAATATTTATCATGCATATAGTGGATAACATTTAATGTATTTACATAAACATTAGCAAGCCACTTCATCATGTCATCATACTTCTGCATTACTTCGTCATAATCAAGGTATTCGGATGTAATTGGACGATATTTTGGACCAACCTGTTTCTTAGAAACTTCATCCACACCACCATTGATAGCATAAAGTAAACATTTTGCAAGGTTTGCTCTAGCTCCGAAGAACTGCATTTCTTTACCGATTCTCATAGAGGATACACAACAAGCAATTGCATAGTCATCACCATGAGTAAATCTCATTAAATCGTCATTTTCGTACTGTACGGAGGAGGATTCAATAGAAACCTTTGCACAGTAACGCTTAAAGTTTTCTGGAAGTCTTACAGACCAAAGAACTGTTAAGTTTGGTTCTGGTGCTGCACCTAAGTTAGAAAGTGTGTGGAGATAACGATAGGACATCTTTGTTACCATGTGACGACCATCAATAGCCACACCTGCGATGGATTCTGTTACCCACTGTGGGTCACCAGAGAATAATGCATTATATTCTGGTGTACGAGCAAATTTTACAAGTCGAAGCTTCATAACAAAATGGTCAACCATTTCCTGAAGTTCTTTTTCTGTGTAAACGCCATTCTTTAAGTCTCTTTCTGCATAAATATCAAGGAAAGTAGAAGTACGTCCAAGAGACATAGCTGCACCATTCTGCTCTTTTACTGCGCCAAGATAACCAAAGTATAACCACTGAATCGCTTCCTTTGTATCCTTAGCAGGCTCTGAAATATCAAAACCATAGCTAGCTGCCATTTCTTTTAACTGCTGAAGAGCACGAATCTGTTCTGCTAATTCTTCACGGTCACGAATCACCTTAGAGTACATCGTTGTACGAGTAGTATCTTTTTGTTCTTTCTTATCTTCGATAAGTCTGTCAATACCATAAAGAGCTACTCTTCTGTAGTCACCGATGATACGTCCACGACCATAAGCATCTGGAAGACCAGTAATAATATGGCTAGAACGACAAGCTCTCATTTCTGGTGTGTAAACATCAAATACACCGGCATTATGTGTCTTTCTGTGTGTAGTAAAGAACTCGCTAATTTCTGGGTCTACTTCATAACCATTGTCAGAACAAGCTTTTTCTGCCATACGAATTCCGCCATATGTATGAAGTGCACGCTTAAATGGCTTGTCTGTCTGGAATCCGACAATTTTTTCTTTGTCTTTGTTTAAGTAACCAGGTCCATGAGATGTAATACCTGTTACTACCTTTGTATCCATATCCAAAACGCCGCCTGCTTCTCTCTCCTGTCTTGTGAGGTCCATAACCTGGTCCCACAAATCAAGTGTATCCTGTGTAGGTCCTTCTAAGAAACTTTCATCACCATCATATGGTGTAAAATTATGTCTTATAAAACTTCTTACATTGATTTCGTTAACCCAAGTTCCGCTTTCGAAACCTGCCCAACCTTCATACATTCTTCCCATTGGTATTTACTCCTTTTTCTTAAAATTCTTTATAACAACTCAAACTTTTACACTGCAAATAAAAACTTACTTTACCGTATAAAAAGTTTAGAATTATCCTTAGTTAATCTAAAACTTTAATACTCAGAACTATTTATAGTATATACCTAAATGCAAACAAAATCAATAGTGTACACTCAGTTTTTTTTGATTCAATATTACTATAGTTACCGTTCACACATATGTAAAGTAGCCTCCTCTTGGTAGATACTGTTCGGACACGCTTTCGCTCGGGACGAGA
>CALAEX010000136.1 GCA_937891165.1 uncultured Lachnospiraceae bacterium
TTGATGTTTACATTATACCAGAAATCAGTGGAAAAGCATAGCTTTATTCAGTTATCAAGGAACTAAAATTAGATGTAGGGTGTACTTTTGACACCCACATCATAATTTTGTAAACACATCAAATTTGTTTTGTCTAATAAAAGGGATTCACTTCAGTATTTTAAATATAATTATCAAGAAATAAATTTTATAATACCGTTTTTTATTTGAGTCATTACCTTTATAACCAAAGAATAATAAAAAAAGCTATTTATAAAGAAAGAAATTATCAAACAAGTAATACTAACTTTTATAGCAAGCACAAACCATGCAATATAAGTTTGATTTTGTAACGTATAAAAACTTGGTATAAGTGACATAAAACACACAAATGCGAATACACTAATTAAATTAACAAGCATATGTTTTAAATAATGTACAAAATTCCTATTAATAATATTATTTCTAAGATAACAAGCAAGATAACATGTACGATATAACATTGCGATTAAAGTACCTATTGCTACTCCTACCAATCCAAATTTAAATACCATTACAACAGATATCACGATATTAAGAACCATCTCAATAATTGCACTACATTGAGTCTGCTTATAATGCCCAGCTGCAAGCACCATAATATTATATGGTAATCGTAAACAATATGCTGCTTGTGCTACTGTAATTAAATATGCAAAAGAAGGAACAATATAATTCACATCAGTAATACCACTTGTATACACAGAAACAAACGGAACAATTAAAACCGCTGTTATCGAAAAAATAATCGTAACTCCTGTATGCATTATCCATTCAAAATATTCAAATGTAGAAAGTAATGTTTCTGTTTCCTTTTTTGCAAGCATATTTCCTATCATTGCTTGTACACCATTTGTCAATGATAATAAAATTTGTTTCACACCATTGACCACTAAATGATATACCGCATAAATGGAAACATTTTCTAATGTTGACCATATCGTCAAAACAACGGTATCTGTATTTCCAAGAACTACTGCTGCTATGTGTTGTGCTAATCCATTCCATTTTTGTTTAATAGGTTCTTCTGTTAACTTAATATTATAATCAATTTTATATCTTCGTCTTGCAATAACTGTCATACTCATTGGTTGGATTAAAAATAGGATGGATGTAGTCAATTTTACTATATGTATCGATGCTCCAACCCACATTAAAACCATACTTGCCACTGTATTTACTATTAACACCACACTATTAATAGTAAAATGAATAAATCCTAACTGATCCGCAGAAAGAATCAACCGATATGTCATTCCAAAATAGTATTGTGCAAAGCTACTAATCGATATTACTAAAATTAATAATGCACTATATGCATAATCAAAATCGTTTATTGTCATAAGCGGATATATCATCATCAACAAAATAGTATATCCTATTAAGATATAAGCAATTTTTCTAAAAAATCTCTCTGAGGAAATTGCAATTTTGCTTACACTAACCATATCTCCATCTGCAAGTGGTCTATACAAGGTGGATTGAATAACTGCACCAACTCCCATTTCACATAAAGAAATAAATCCAAGAAATTGTGTTACAGAAGATACCAAACCATTCACTGCGGAGCCATACGTTGATAAAAACATCCGAGGTAATACAAACCCACAGAAAAGTGCAATTACTTGATATAATAGAGATGTTATGGAATTTAACATTAACTTTTTTTTACGGATCATATTAACTCCTTCTCTTCTTTATCATTCTTGATATTTCTTAATTTTCTCATCTATATCAAATTAGGTAATTTAATCCAATCTCCTAATATATCATCCCACTCTTCAGGTGAAAATGCCTCAAACCCACTACCTGGATAAAAAGTTAATTCCCCAAAATAAATATTTCCAGAAGATTCATAAAAATCTACTCGTACAAATGGAATACCTTCAGATAATTTTTCTGCTAATTCCAACATTTTTTCATAATTTATAGGTTTTGGTAAAATACTATTACATGATGGATAACACCTTTTAAAAGGCATTAGTCCCCAATTTCTATCAAAAAATGTAACATGTAGCCCTTTTTCTGAAAATCGATCTGTACAAACAAAACTACATTTTACTTTTCCATTAAAACACATAAATTTATAATCACTTAAATCTTTATCTCCTGTAGATTCATTAGATATAAATTTTTCACAAATAATTTTACGAGGTACATCTTTATAAGGCCATTCTCGACCTGTTAAATAATAATCTTGTTTTAACCCTTTTTTTAATTCTCTTTTTACCTTCTCAATGTTAAGATTACTCTTATCTTTACAAATACACATACCCAAGCCAGAATTATGATTACATTTCAATACAAACTGATTCGGAAGTGCATCAAAATCAATTTCATCTGGAGAATCCCATACACCAATAAGTGGAATTAAATACTCTTCTCCCAAAATATCTCGTACATAATCACGAACAAGATACTTATCTACTAACAATGTATATTTTGAAGAACGGTCATATAATTTTAGCCATTGAAGTTTTTCATTAAAAGTTTGCGGATTATTCAAATTTAGCTCACTTTTCATCAATATTTTATATTTTCTTTTTAGATATTCATCATCTGCCATATTTTTATAACAACCATAATATCCATTAATTAGAAAACGGTATTCTCTATCAAATATATATTTAATTATTTTCTGAATCATTTTCACAATCAATTCCTTTCTATTATGCTATAAATTAGTAAATTGATTCTTACATACACAAATTAAGTATTTCTGAATTATTGAATAAAATTTTAATATTTTCAGCAAAAATTTGCTCATAATTTATAGGCACTTCATTTACTAAAACAATATAGCTATACTATCAAAGACAAAGCTATTCCTACCATAAATTAAGTGTTGTGTCTGTATTCCTCTTTTTGAAATCATCTCAAAGAATTATTTACTATACAATTCACTTTTTTTAACCACTACCTCTCTATTTCAAATATTCCTTTTCTCTAAACAAAAATTCTTCACATAATTTAATCTCTTTCTCAACAAGATAAATTACAATATTGCTCTATATATTATATATGGGTTATAAGGCGAATCTATTAAAGATATCATCATATATACTATCATTAATATATAAACTAAAATTTCTGATATTTTTTTTGTACTTCTTGTATGATATTTATAAATTAAGTTCGGTATCAATATAATACTAAACAAAAAATAATACTCTACACTTCGAGCAAAAACTTCATTGCACATTCCAAATATTTCCAAAAATACACTAAGCAAAAATCCCCAACATATCAAATTAAGTTCCCTGTTATCAAAAACTTTAAAATTTATTACAAAATAAATAACAAATACAACTACACTCATAATAATAATTAAATAATTATATTCCAATTGTGCTGTTTGATATCCTGAAAATCCAAAAAAATTAATTACATTAGCAATAAAAAAATTATACAAAGGAACTGCGATAATTATTAAAACTCCCCATATAACAATACAATACTGAAATATTTTCTTCGTAACATTTCTATCTACCAACAATATAAATGGCAAAAATAATATTGCTGTTCGATGAAATAAAAAACCAATAAAAATAACTACTATTGATTTTATTCTTTTATTCTCTAATATTGCAGGTATTGCCCATAATACTATACTAACCGCTAACGATTGTCTTAAAATTCCAAAACAATATGTGTACATTCCTAATGCACTAAACATAGCATATGATAATACTGGATTATCAGAATATTGATAAATAAAATTCCCAAAAGAAATCATATTTATTGCTGCACAAATAACTAATAATCCATGAAAATCTAATCCTATTTTTCCAACAATCCAATTTAATGCCACATAAGCACTTTCATATGAAAATGGATGTACTAATTTTGCTGTTTTTATTAATCGAAAACTGCTAAATAATTCAGTAATGGATAAATTCTTTATATATTTAAATCCTGCTAAATAATTTGAGTAATCAACTCCCAATGTATCATCTCTTAATGCCAAAATTAAAAACATCTGAAACGCTATAACAATACATAACTGTTTCTTATTTTTAAAAATATATTTATAGATTGGCAATGAAAGTATATTAAATATATATATTCCCATCCTACACTTCTCCATTAATTTTCAATAAATAATTCTCCCAATCACTTAACACTTTATCTTTAGCAAATTCTTTAGACCGTTCTTTTTCATTCTTCGAAAGATTTTCAGCATAATTATCATCTAATAATATGCGTTTCATTGCTTCTACTAAAGCAACTTCATCTCGACAAGGAACTAATTCTCCATATTTTCCATGGTCAGTCAATAAAGCAGGTCCTCCACATGGACAATCCGTAGAAATAACGGGAACACCTACTGTCATTGCTTCCATAAGTGTATTTGGCATCCCCTCATAATCTGAAGTAAGTACAAAAAGTTTTGATTCAGCAAGAATATCTTGTACATTATCTATATTTCCTCTTAAAAATACACTATTTTCTAATTTTAATTCTTTAATTAACTCAATTATCTCTTTTTTTCTGCCACTCTCATGAGCAGCAAAATCATCACCATAAATTTGTAAAATTAGTTTTGGAAATATTTTATGTATTTGACCAAATGCCTTTACTAACAAAATATGATTTTTTTGCTCAACTAATCTACCAAAAGTTACAATTTCATCTCGAACAGGATTCCACTGTTTTTCGTAAAATTGTGAATCAATAGGATTAAATATTACCTTACTTTTTAAAGCATTTCTTTTTCCAAACCATTCCATTGCCTCATATGTTTGAAATATACATCCGTCTGCAAAATAAAAAAGTATTTTAGCTAATTGTTCTATTCCTGCATATTCTCTTGCTGGATCATTTCTCACTGAAACAATTTTCTTACATCTTAATCCTAAAGTAGCTAATAATAATCTAATATTACAATTACCTAAAAAAGAGAGTGCTAAATCTACTTGTTCTGTTTGGCAAATTTTACGAATATTTAGAATTCTCAGTAAAGTTCGAATTATCACATTACTAGAATTTTTTACACACATTTCATCAAGATAATATCTTTTTATATCATCTGATATAATATATTGTTTTACACAAAAATCATCATGAACATCTGTAATTAAAACCACTTCATAATGTTTATCATTCAGATAATTGGCAAGAACTGACATAACACGTTCCGCACCACCTCTTCGTAAAGTTTCAATATATAAAACTATTTTTCTCATTTTAACTATCCTTAAGTTTTTTTATTATTTTTTTAATATGTGGATCTGGTTGATACTTAATTGCTTCTTGCAAACAATTCTTACGCATTTTTGTCATCTCTTCTATATGACTAATTGACCAAATGATTATTGATGCTAAATCGCAAACTTCTCGTTCATAAATTATTCCAGTTTTCATATGCTTTATAATTTCTGAATTCGAATTCCAATTTGTTGCAATTACAGGAAGTCCCGCTGAAAAAGCATCTATAACAGTCCCTGGAAAACCTTCTCCGTCCCAATAAGTAGGAAATAACAAAGCATAATAAGATTTTAAAACTTCCATACTTTTTTCAAAAGGAACTTGTCCACAATATTTTACAGAATTCCCCGCATAGTCTAATAATTCATTCAATCTATTTTTATAATTTTCATCTATGCTCCCAAAAATATCAAGTTTACATAATTCTCCTCCATTTTCATCATTAACTTTCTTAATGGCATAAATTGCATCTTCAATTCCTTTTTCCTTTATAACCCGAGAGAAAGTACATAATTTAAATGGTTCTACAGGATTTAATAATATATCACTTTCTTTAGCTATATCTAATCTTTTAAAATTCGGAAGCACCTCACAATTCAATATTCCAACTTTTTCCAGACTATTCTTTAAATTTTGCGTTTCCACCCAATTAATACAAAATGTATTAAGATACTTTTTAAATGATGGATATTTTTTTATATATTCATTTAAATTTCCACCTATCACAACATGAAATACTCTAGCACGAAATGCTATAGAAAAAAAACTTAACAATGGAAAATAAAATTTCATCCCATTCCCTGAAAGCAAAACAATAATATTCTTTGTAGATAAACAACATATTATACTTTTCAATAAAAGTTTTACTGGGTGAAACTTTCTTAAATATGTATCTACCTTTCTTATGTCCCAATTGGTTGCTTTTAATAGTTCATCATATAGTATTTTTGTTTTTATTGTTTGTCCATCTAAAAAATTTTTATCTCCACCAAAATGACCTATTATAGCTATTTTTTTATTTTCTACTTTCATATTTCATTACCTCAGTAATATCAATTAAATTGCCCCATTCTAAATCAAACTTATCAGGATTAAAAGGCATCATACATGCACTAGGGGTAAATGTTAGTTCTGCAAAATAATATTTATCATTCGCAATAAAAAAATCCACTCTCACAAATGGAAAATCTTTTGATAATATTTCAGCCATATCTTTCATTTCATTAAAAAATGTAGGTAATACTACAGAACTAATATCCATATAATCATCTCGCTTTAATGGCATCTTGCTACCATCGAGATAAAAAAATCCTATTTGTGCTTGTCTATCATGTACTAAATCATTAGATACATACATACAATATGGTTTTCCATTGAAACAAAAAAATTTATAATCTGTTATACAATCACCAAGATATTCTTCACAGGTAATTAATCTTGGTTTTATCTTAGAGTAATGTATTTCTACATTAAATGCACCAAAATCCTCCAACAACCAAGAATTCAATTGTTTCATTGCCCTTTTAATATCAAGCTTTTCTTTATCAGAACACAAAATATTGTAAGCACAACCATGATTACACTTTAACACAAAACTTTTCGGCAATTGTTTCCAATTAATATCTTTTACATTATCCCATACACCTAACAATGGTACTAATGTGCTTGAATAACCTTTAGAGATTATATATTCTCTTACAGCATACTTATCAGAACACTGTATCACCTTTGGATTCTTTGGGAAATAATATAATTTTAACCATTGTAATTTTTCATTAAATGTCTTAGGATTTTTTAAATCTAGCTCCTTTTTTAAAACTATTTTAAAATATATCTTTGATAAAAACTCATCAGACAAAATTTTATGTGCTACTATTTGTAATTTTCTTCTTACTTTATATGCTACAGAATCCCTCTCCATTGCTTTGTCTTCCTCTTTCTTTTATTGTGTTAATGATATCAGTTTATCGTTAATTGCTACAATATTTCCTCTTTCTATATAAACTCTTGGAACTCTCTCTCCAAGATTACATAAAATTTCGTAACTAATGGTTTGATTTAATTCGGCAATATGGTCAATATGATTATAGGATTCACAACCATACACTGTAACAATATCTCCAATCTGAATATTTTCTATTTCACTCACATCCACCATACATTGGTCCATACAAATACGCCCTATTACACGTACAGGTTTTCTATGTATTTGCATAAATAATTGATTACTGTTACTTCTCATCAATCCATCAGCATAACCAATAGGTATCGTTGCTATTTTCATATTCTTCTCAGCTATAAATGTTCTTCCATAACTAATATAATCACCTTGCTTAACTTCTTTCAAATGGCTAATAACACTTTTTAATTTTAATACTGGACAGATTAATGGTGTATGATTTATCATCTTTGACGGAGATAATCCGTATAAAACAATTCCAGCTCTCACCATATCCATATGCATTTCCGAATAATCAAATAATGCAGCACTATTTGCACAATGACAAATAGGAAAATCAATATTATTTTCTTTTAAATAATCAATCGCAACCTTAAAATTTTCAAACTGTTGCATTGTATATTGATATCCTATTTTTCCCTCATCAGCAGAAGAGAAATGAGTAAATACTCCTTCTAAAATAAAACAATCATATTTACATATACTAATAATTTCTTTAAGATTATGATCTAACTTACCTTTACATCTAAAACCTATTCTTCCCATCCCTGTATCAAGCTTAATATGAATTTTTATCTTAATATTCTTATTTTGTGCATTTATCGCAATACATTCTGCATAATCTCTTGAAAAAATACATTGTGATATATCATATTGCGATAATATATTAGTACACTTAGGATCTGTATATCCTAATACAAGTATTGGAAGGCATATTCCTTCTTCTCTCAATTGTATTGCTTCCTCAATGTTTGAAACAGCTAGAAAATCAGCACCAAGATTTTGGTATATTCTTGATAATTCTATGGCACCATGACCATATGCATTCGCTTTTACTACACAACAAATCTTTGAATTGACTACTGCTTTTTTTATTACTTGAAAATTATTCTTAACGGCATCAAGGTCAATTTCAATCCATGCTCTCTTTTGAAAAGGTAATATCTCCATTTTCGCCGTCCTCTCTTTTTTATAAAATACCTATTTCATTTATTTTACAATTTCCATTTGACTTATTTCTTCCATTTTTAATACAGCTGAAATTTGTGAAAAAAATTTTATATTATCAAAATTAGCAATCATCTTTCTAAATGGATACAAAAGCTTAATTAGCCACTTTATTTTTGGATTATATACTATTTCTAATTTACAATAGGCTTTTCGAAACTCAAAATATTTAATCAAATATTCCTGAAAAGCAGTTTCATGAACTACATTCCTTGCACCATCACACAAATAACCACCATTCTTAAAAAAATTATTATGGTCATTAACGATCTTATTACATATTGCTACATTAACACCTAACCGTTCATAATCTGGAATAGCTTTTAACATACAAAAATCAATGTAATCATTTTTTTTAACCAGTGTTGCATATCCACACAATTTATTATTTTCTTGATAAAATGCACCATATACTTTATAATAATTCCACTCTTCAATACTCTGTATAAAATCCGAATATACTAATTGTGGTCTGTATTTCTTAGGATATGTCTCCCATGCTTTTTTTACAATTTCATATAATTCTTCTTTATACTGCCTAGCATCAATTTCACAAACATTAAAATTTTTTACTCCACGATTAATCTCATATCGCCTCTTTGCTTTTAATGTAGATATATCAAACGGCGTATCTTTAATTACATACCACCAATTTGTTTCATATCCACAGTCAAACTCTGTTGTATATCTTGCAAACAACGGAGTCTTACCATTTCCTGTTTTCCAAATCGTTCCGTCTATGATAGGTTGTAAATTCACGTCCTCATGTGGTAACGTAGTTGGTATTGCTGCATGATTATAATACTTCCATCCTTCTACATTCATTTTTATTATTCCTTTTTACATATTTTATTTTCTTCCAAATGCCAAATATCATATTTCTACAAGTTAGAATACATGAACTAAACAAATTCTTTTTTTCTGCTTCATAAAATAGTTTAAAGTGCCATTTTAATAAAGTCTTATAACTATAATTTGATATAGAACCCTGACGTCTCCGATATTTAGCTAATTTTTCATCCAGCAAATAACAATTTGCTATTTGGCAAGCTTTAAGCCACATCGCATAATCATTATTTTTTTTAATATCCTCGATTTGAATTAATCCTATAACATCTGAATCATACATTACTGTTAAACACCCCATCCAACAATAATTATACATTCCAGTTTTTGTTATTTTTCTCGGTCCTGTTACTGTAACACCAAGTGATACTGACTTTTCATCAATTTCCTCATAATTTGTATAAGAAAAACTATATCCACTTGTTTCCATAAATTGAATTTGTTTTTCTAACTTCTTTGAAGTCCAAAGGTCATCACTATCCAAAAAAGCAATCCACCTACCAGTTGCTTCACGTAATGCTCTATTTCTAGATACTGCGGCTCCACTATTACACTCATTTTTTATGTATTTTATCCGTTTATCAACTAAATATGGACTAATGACTTGATCTGTATTATCTGTGGAACAATCATCTATGATAATCAATTCCCAATTTGTATAAGTCTGCCCTAATACAGACTGAATAGTCTCACTAATAAACTTTCCTGTATTATATGATGGCATAATAATCGAAACAGTATCACTCATTTTGTCTCCTTTATATGTAATAACTTTTTTATTAATCATGTTTTTTTCATACTTATTTACATTTATTAATTAGTTCTTTTGCATTTTCCTGTTTAATGAGATATTCTTTTTTACTAACTTTTCCGTTTATTAACAAATAATCTCCAAAATCTATTGCTGTTGCCATTCCCTCTGAAGAAATTCCTTCCCTTATAAATACTGACTTTACTGTTTCAAAAACTATTTTTAAATCATTTACAAAAGAAATATTTTCTATATACTCAAGATCATACTTTAACTTTTCTTCCCAAGTAATTGCATTTCTTCCTCTTATCTGTGCAAGACCTGTTAACCCTTGTCGTACTTTATGTCTACGATTCTGTTCAGGTGTCATAAATACCATATCACGTACTAACTGTGGTCTTGGACCAACAATACTCATATCACCCTTTAAAATATTTAATAATTCTGGTAATTCATCTAAACTTGTTTCTCTTAACTTTTTTCCAAAAGAAGTTAAACGCATTTCATCTGGAAGCATCTTTCCTGTTGAATCCTTTTCATTCGTCATACTACGAAACTTATACATCTTAAAGAGTTTTCCATCTTTCCCTGGTCTAATTTGAGTAAATATTACTGGACTTCCTAGTTTCTTTCTCACAAGAAATGCTATTATCAATAAAATCGGACTTAATATAATAAGTGCAATTAAGGACAATATAAAATCTATACAACGCTTTACATATTTCTCATAAATACCTTCTTTATGTATCTGCATCTTCATTATCCTCTTACTCAAAACAATTCTTAATAATTTCAATTACTGCATCCTGTTCTTCCACTGTCATCTTAATATCGCTTGGTAAACACAATCCTCTATCAAAAATATTCTTCCCTACATTTATAGCTTTACCCATATCTATATAAGCATTACTATTAGCACGATAATTTCCCTCTACTGTAATAAAAGGACTCATTCTATAAATTGGTTGCATATGCATTGGCTTCCAAATTGGACGAGATTCTATATTATATTTTGCTAAAGTTTCCATAATTTCAGTTGGACAACTCTTTCCAACTTCTTTAATATACAATGATTTATTATCACTACGTACTTGCTCACACATAGCATCTTCATTAATTAACAAACAAGATAACCAAAAATTTGGTTTCATATCATCTTCTACGTAAGGGTTCATGCTTATAGGAAGATTTTTAAATCCCTCTTTATAACGCATATAAATTTCTCTCTTTTTTGCTATATGTTCCTCCAAATGAAGTAACTGCCCTCTCCCAATTCCAGCAAGCACATTTGACATACGATAGTTATAACCTAGTTCTTCATGCTGATACCAAGGAGCATTTTCTCTCGCTTGAGTAGACCATTTACGAACTTTGTCTGCTGCAAACTTATCATCAGTTAACAACATACCACCACCAGATGTGGTAACAATCTTATTTCCATTAAAACTTATAACATTATAAGTACCAAAATTTCCTGTTTGTACTCCCTTAAAAGATGCTCCAAGAGATTCCGCAGCATCTTCAATCAGAACCGCATTATGTTTTTTGCATATTTTCTGAATATGGTCTAATTTTGCAGGTGTACCGTATAGATTAGCTACTATAACTACTCTTACCTCTGGATAAAGTTCAAATGCTTTTTCCAAAGCCATCGGATCCATGTTCCAAGTATCATATTCACTATCAATAAAAATTAATTCCCCACCTTCATATACTACTGGATTTACAGTTGCCACAAAAGTTACATCCGAACAAAATACCTTATCTCCTGGCTTTACATTTGCCAATTTTACTGCAAGATGTAAAGATGCTGTTCCAGTAGAAAGTGCTACAGCATACTTACAACCTACCTTTTCAATAATTCCTTTTTCTAATTCATCTAAATTAGCACCAACTGTAGATATCCAGTTTGTATCAAAAGCTTCTTGTACATATTTCTGTTCATCTCCATGCATAGTAGGAGATGCCAACCAAAGTTTTCTCTTTAATGTATTAGTTATCATCTTCAAAATCACCTACCCAATTCAAATATTTGAAAAACAGCTTTGCAAACCCACTGTTCATTTTTCCATATCCCTGTTCTAACATATGTAACAGGATATTCTTTGGGAATATCCTCAATTAAATAATAATATTTTATATTTTCTTCTATAACAGATTCATTTTCTGTTAAATAAGGTTCATAATATGTACTATAAATTGAATCTTTTCCTGATTTAATTAATTCTTTTCTAAATGTATATATATTCCATGGTATACCTGCCAACTTTTCTATTGGAGAAACTAATGTTGAATTCATTATCCAACATAATTTGTTATCATATAAATAAAGCCATAATTCGTGGTCTGCACAAAAAAAATAAAGTTCTCCATCATTTATAATCTTTTCCAATTTTTTATCTTGCATAATAGGTTTAACAAACTTTTGTGGATTATAACGATATAAATTCCCATTATATAAATATTGATTTGTATGGATCTTCACCAATTTTTCTTCATCTTGTTCCGTTTTATATTGCAAGGCAATTAATATTTCATATGAAACATTATCTTTAACTTTATCCATATCAATTGTAGCAATAAAACCACTTTCTTCTCTTTTACTCAAACAAAAAAAATCATTTATATCATTTCGTACTTCATATTCCATATCTAAAATAAGATATTCCTCAAAATCTATCGCTCGTAAAAGAACTATAGTTCTTTCAACCACTGAATCAACTCTACATACCCAACCTTTAAACCGAATTTTTTTCTTTTGCTTTTGAATTTCTTCTATCCCTGTTAAAATTTGATAATCATTTTCAACTTCTTTAGAAATAATTTTATTATTTAGACTTAATTCTTGTACAAATCTTGACATAAAAATATATACAATTAAAAGTCCAATCATACTTATCCCAAAAAATATCCACTGATTCCTTTTTTTATTTCTAGACACTTCACCTTATCCCTTTCATACATCTACAAGACCTTTTTGTTGATTTTTCCCTTTATGCAAATTTCCTTTCAAAATTTAATACTTCTAATCTTACTATTATCAGAACATTGGAAAATTAATAATGTAAATTCCATTTTTTATAATAAATATACAATAACTTAATCTCTGCCATATAAATCCCGTGTATAAACCTTATGTTCAATATTAGATAACATATCATCAAACCTATTCGCCAAAATAACATCTGAATTCTTTTTAAACTTCTCTATGTTATTTACTACCTTTGATCCAAAAAATGTACTTCCATCCTCCAAAGCTGGTTCATAAATTATCACTTCCGCACCTTTTGCTTTGATTCTCTTCATAACCCCTTGTATGGAGGATTGTCTAAAGTTATCGGAATTAGATTTCATTGTTAAGCGGTATACCCCAACCGTTACTTTTCTTTCTTTTGAAGAGTCATAAATTCCATTTTCTCCGTAATAGCCTGCCATTTCTAATACTCTGTCTGCAATAAAATCTTTTCTTGTTCGGTTAGATTCTACAATAGCGGACATCATATTTTGTGGTACAGCTTCATAATTGGCTAACAGCTGTTTTGTATCTTTTGGAAGACAGTATCCGCCATATCCAAAGGATGGATTATTGTAGTGATTTCCGATACGTGGGTCGAGACAAACACCGTTAATAATTTCCTTTGTATTGAGTCCTTTTAGTTCTGCATACGTATCTAATTCGTTAAAATAAGATACTCGAAGTGCTAAATAAGTGTTAGCAAATAACTTGACTGCCTCCGCTTCGGTAAATCCCATAATTAATGTGTCTATATTCTCTTTTAATGCACCTTCTTGTAATAAGGAAGCGAAGGTATTTGCTGCTTTTACGAGTCTTGCATTTTCCGTATCCGTTCCTACAATAATGCGAGATGGATACAAGTTATCATAGAGAGCTTTCGACTCTCGTAAAAATTCAGGACTAAATAAAATATTATCGCAATGATACTTTTCTCTTGCCATGACCGTAAATCCTACGGGTATGGTGGATTTAATAATCATCATTGCATCTGGATTATATGTAATTACGGTTTGAATGACCGATTCTACGGCAGAAGTATCAAAGAAATTCTTTTTACTGTCATAGTTCGTTGGTGCTGCTATAATGACAAAATCTGCATCAGAATATGCCATCTGGGCATCCAAAGTTGCTACTAAAGAAAGTTCTTTTTCTGCTAAATATTGTTCAATATAGTCATCTTGAATGGGAGACTTTTTCTGATTAATCATCTCTACTTTTTCTGGAACGATATCTACGGCAACTACTTCATGGTGTTGTGCTAACAAGGTAGCCATAGAAAGTCCGACATATCCTGTTCCTGCTACTGCAATTTTCATTTCTTTTTTCCCTTTTCTTTTATTTATTTAAGTAAAATGCATAGTACCATTGTGCAAAATGACGTAATCCTTCTCTCAGCGGTGTGGATGGCTGAAATCCAAAGTCCTCTTCTAAGGCAGAAGTATCCGCATAAGTAATAGGAACATCTCCTGGTTGCATTGGAACTAATTTTTTATGTGCTTCAAAATCAAAATCTTTTAGTAATACGCCTGCATCCACCAACTCTTCTGATAAAATTTGTACAAAGTCTAATAAGTTTTCTGGATGATGATTGCCAATGTTATATATGCGATATGGTGGCAATGGCAATCCATCTTCTCCGTTTACTTTTACTGGAGCATTTTGCATCACATGTTTGATACCTTTTACAATGTCATCTACATAAGTAAAATCTCTTTTACAATTGCCATAGTTAAAAATTTCAATAGTTTTTCCTTGTAATAACTGATTAGTAAATCCAAAATACGCCATATCTGGACGACCTGCTGGACCATACACAGTAAAAAATCGCAAGCCCGTGGATGGGATGTTATACAATTTAGAATAGGCATGAGCCATTAACTCATTGGATTTTTTCGTAGCTGCATAAAGAGAAACTGGATTATCTACTTTATCTTCTGTAGAATATGGAATCTTTTTATTCGTACCATACACACTAGAAGAACTTGCATAAACTAAATGTTCTACTCCTTGTTTTCCATTGTCATAACTATGACGACATGCTTCTAAAATGTGATAAAATCCAATTAAATTCGATTCGATATAGGCATTCGGATTGGTAATCGAATACCGTACTCCTGCTTGAGCTGCTAAATTTACTACAATAGAAAATTCATATGTTTGGAATAATTCTTCGATTAATGCTTTATCTGCTAAATCTCCTTTTACAAATATCCATTGGGACTGTGTATATTGTGTTGCCAGATGTTCTATTTCTTTTAAACGATATTCTTTCAAAGAAACATCATAATAGTCATTCATGTTATCTAATCCAACAATGCAAATTGGTTGTACGGATTGTAATAACTCTTTTACTAAATTAGAACCAATAAAACCAGCAGCACCTGTAACTAATACCGTTTTATTTTGTAATTCAATATTTGGTATTAACATATGTTTTTACTCCTTTTGTACTTATGGATAAGTTTTCAACTATTTCTATGTTATGAATGCAACTCATCTAATTTTGTTTTATTTTTTTAAGAGCTTTTTTATAAGCTCTTTATTTAACAACTCTCAACACAACAAAACCCTTGGATTTTCTTTATCTATGGCACGTTTGTGTCAGAGACTGGGTGGTGCTGTACCCAAAGAACCAATATCGTACTGATTCTTTTGTAATGTTACCATTACTATCTATGTGTAAACGGAGCACTTTCCGTAAACCCATCTAAGTCCAATAAATCCAAAAACTTTTTCCAATATTTTTGGCTGTATTATAGGCTGTATTTCCTTTATGTCCATTGGGACAGAGAAATAATTTTCCTCCTAAATAGCCTTGCCCTGCTTTGTGTCCTTCGTTATATCTCTTAATTTTACTTCCACATTCACTACAAGTATCCGTAATATGACAGGGACGAATCGAAGCAACCACAATTCCTTGTTGAAATGCTTTATATTTTAAATTTTTAATAATCGAACGACCTACCCAACGATAACTATCTGTGCTTAAAAACCGTTTTGTATTGAAGTTAATTGTTACTTCATAATTAGGTACTACAATCACTTTAATCTGTTGTTCGATACAATAGTTTAAAATTTGACGGCTAATCGTTTGTGTATAATACCGATTTATTTCTTTTAATTTTTGATATAGGGTTGCATTTTCATTGGAATACCAGTAGTTATTTTCTTGTATTTCATTTGTATTGCTTTGTTCTGCTAAAGATAGTTGTGTTTCTTCTTTTTTCTTACTCAACCCACGACTTTCTTCACTTTGTTTGATTTGCTCTAAAATACGTTTTCTTTGATGTTCTCTTTGTTTTCCACCTCGAAATAACTTCTTAGATAGTACTTCTCCTGTTTTGGATAAAACTACAGCTGCTGCCATAACGTTATAGTCTGGAAAAGATACCGCACAAATCTTTTCTTCTTCTTCCATTCGTTCCTTTACCGTACGAATGTCCGATACTTCAAAAGATAGTGGTACATTCATCCATACTTGTTTTTTCCGAAAGACAAGAAAAGGCGACAACTTCGTTGCTTCTTTTGGAAAACTTCTTCCTGTGAACGGATACATTATCCATTTCCAAGCTTCTCCTGTGAATACTTTGATTTCAATCGTAGTATCCGTAAAATTTTGATACATTCCTTTATATAAAGTGAATGGACAAGTGGAACAAATTTCTTCTAACGCCTTTGTTTCTTTAGAAAACCTTAGTGATTTATCCTTTAGAGCAAATTTTCTCATTAACGTAATTGCTCCGTTAATCGCAGAACGTCTAAAATATAATGGAATTTTAGGAAAATCAATCAGTGGATATGCTACAGCAATTCCTTTTTGTTTCATTTCTTTTGTTCCAATACACTTTTCTTCTAATGCACGAAGCAAAAGAAAATCGGATTGTTGCAAAAGATCCTCTTCTTTTATTAGAACATGAAAAAAATGAGCCACTACCTTTGTGTATAATTCTTTTGTAAGTTCTAACCAATCATAGTGTCTATCATACAATCTGACACGATAGGTTAGGATGCAATGTCCCGTTTTTTTGTTATTTTTTTGTTCCATAATCTCCCATTATAACTTTCTAACTTCTTATTTTATGAGCCAAAAATGTTACAATTTATATTAAAATGTAACATTTTTTAAAAAACCGCTTATTTAGCGGATTTGTGGGTTGTTTTTTATTGTAAAATCGGGGAAAATGATTGAAATTTGTGATTTATTGCTATTGACAGAATGCCTAGAATATGCTTATAATAAGGGCTGACGAGAAAATGTTACATTTTAATATAAAATGTAACATTTTTTATCTAAAAAACTTCTATAAAGAAAATACCTTGTCCATTCGGAATAGTTTTCTTTTCTTCACATATACATTGGATAAAGAGGATTAGTATTATTGTTTATGGAAAAGGAGGATATCAAATGGAACAAAATATAGACTCATCCCCTATTCCATTTCGCAATCATACGGCTTTATTACTATCTGCCGCCCTACCTTATCTACAGCCCACCTATCGTCATCCTGTAGAACTTGCTATGAAGTTTCTAGAATTTACAGAAACATTAAAACTATATCAAGAATTTCATATGACAAAGGGCAGTTTATTTTATTCTCCTCCCCAAGATACTCCAAAAGAACCCAAAGAAGCTGGACTATTTGGTTTAATCAATACATTTATTCTTGACATTGAAGGACTTTTAAATAGTCTTTCTTCTGTCTGCACTGGTGATGAAAAAGAAATCATTAGTATGTTTTTAAATATTATTCGTGTCAAAAATTTTTACGAAACTTATAGTGATTTACTAAAAATGCCGATGATGTTTTCTCCTGATGCAAACCGTTCTCCTATGAAGAACACCCCTCCTGAATCCAACAAAGAAGAAAACGATACAAATTTTTCTGAAGAGAATTCCCCTCAAGAAGAAAATTTAAACCCTTTACCTAATATTCCATTTTTTCCTTCCGACCTTACTTCCATGTTAAATGAGGAGCAAAAAGAAACGCTAGATTTACTAAAAAGCTTATTTTCCGAAGAATCATAATCATATAGAGGAGTAATATTATGTCCGACAATTTTCTTAACGACCCAATGTTTCAAAATCTTTCTCCAATGAAAAAAGCAGTCATTACTGAACTGCTCGAAAAATCCAATAATACCTCTTTAGACAAAGCCTTTCCACTTCTTTTAAAAGCGAATGCAACTTTAACAAAAAATGGAGAAGCATTTACGACAGAAGAACGAAATATGCTTATTGTAGAACTTACAAAGAAACTTACCCCAGAGGAACGAAAAAAAGTAGCTGCACTACTTAAACTACTCTAATAAAAAAAAGTAAAATAACCACTATAAATTTTTCCATTTATATGTTACAATTAATTTGTAACATTAGTTACTATCCATTCTTACTATTTAAGAAATCTTTCTACTACTAAAAATGGAATAGTATCTAAATTTAACAAACAATGGAGGAAATTATGGACAAAAATGCGTACTTAAAAACAATTGATGAAGTAATTGCTAAAGGACCTTATTCCGCAGATTGGAGTTCTTTAACAAATATGGAAATTCCTTCTTGGTTTCCAAAAGCAAAATTTGGTATTTTCATTCATTGGGGCTTATATAGCGTTCCAGCCTTTGGTAATGAATGGTATTCCAAAAATATGTATATTAAAGATTCTTGGGAGTATAACCATCATATTGAAACATTTGGTCCTCATAAGGATTTTGGTTATAAAGATTTTATCCCAATGTTTACAGCAGACAAATTCAACGCAGCAGAATGGGCAGATTTATTTAAGGAAGCAGGAGCAACTTATATCCTTCCTGTAGCAGAGCATCATGACGGTTTCCAGATGTATAAGAGTGAACTTTCTCACTTTAATGCAGCAGAAATGGGTCCAAAGAGAGACGTCCTTGGCGAATTAAAAGCAGAATTTGAAAAACGTGGCATGATTTTTGCTACTTCTTCTCATCGTGCAGAACATTTATGGTTTATGGGCCATGGTAAAGATTTTGACAGTGATATCAAAGAACCATTACAAGTAGGTGACTTCTACTGGCCTTCTCTTCAAGAACAACCAGAAGACAACTTAGATGTCTTTGCAAAACCATATCCTACTGAAGAATACTTAACCGACTGGTTACTTCGTTGCTGTGAATTAGTAGACAACTATCGTCCTCGTGTCCTTTACTTTGACTGGTGGATTCAGCATGAAGGCTTCAAAGAAACATTAAAGAAATTTACTGCTTACTACTATAACCGTGGTGTAGAATGGGGAACTCCTGTTGCAATTTGTTATAAATATGATGCTATGGCATTCGGTAGTGCAATTGTTGACGTAGAACGTGGTAAATTCGCAGATACACAGCCATACTACTGGCAGACAGATACAGCTACTGCTAAGAATTCTTGGTGTTATACAACAAATGCAGATTACAAGACACCTCTTGAACTTGTTTGCTATCTCGTAGACGTTGTAAGTAAAAACGCAAACCTTTTATTAAACGTAGGTCCAAAGAGTGATGGTACTATTGCAGAACAAGATGTTCATATCTTAAAAGAAATGGGTGCTTGGTTAAAAGTAAATGGCGAAGCTATCTACAATACAAAACCTTGGCGTTACTGTGCAGAAGGTCCTACCAAAGAAGCAGAAGGACACTTCCAAGAAACAACGAATCAGTATACATCTAAGGATTTCCGTTTTACCGCAGGAAATGGTGCTATTTATGCTACTTGTCTTGCTTATCCAGAAGATGGTGAATTACTCATTACTTCCCTTTGCCTCCCAGGCGGTTCTGGCAAGAAATTTGAAGGTATCCTTACCGAAGTTAGCATTCTCGGAACAGATGCCCCTGTTACTTACGAATTGACAAAAGAAGGATTAAAAGTTCACGGACCAGCCAAATTTACAGACTACCCAGTTGTAGTAAAAATTAAGACCAACTAAAACATATACCTGAGAATGTTGCAAAATAAAATTAACTTAAGATGAAAGTCTTGTTTTCCTTGATATCTGGCAAGGAAAACAAGACTTTTATTTATTTTAACGTGAGTTCGACAAAAACACCTATGCAGAAATGGTAGTTCCAAACTGAAT
>CALAEX010000137.1 GCA_937891165.1 uncultured Lachnospiraceae bacterium
CCGCTCCAATTTCAGTAACACTTTCTGGAATGTTAATAGTAGTTAAATTACTACATCCAAAAAAAGCATCCGCTCCAATTTCAGTAACACTTTCTGGAATGTTAATAGTAGTTAAATTACTACATCTAAAAAAAGTTCTCTCTCCGATATTAGTTACAGGATATCCCTCAATTTCACTTGGTATAATTAGTGTTTCTAAATTATCATCAAAGGCTGTAATTGTCACTTTCTCATCTTCTATATAATATTTTAAACAAGATATAGTATCTTGTTCTGTATATGATAATCCGTTAAATGAATTTGTTATTATAATAAGATTATCACATCCACTAAAAGTTCCTTCTTCCATAGAAAGATACTTATCAACTTTAGGAATATAAATAGTTTTTAAATTGCTACAATTATAAAATGCTCCACCTTCTATGTTTTTTACACTACTTGGAATAGTAATCTCACTTAAACTACTATTGCAAGAAAAAGCATAGCTTTTAATTGTTACTATACTATTTGGAATGGTATACTGACTTAAATCCTTTCCTGTAGGTACACATACGATTACTTGTTGTTCCTTATCATACAATACACCATCGTTAGAACTATAGGTCAGATTATCTTCTGCCACAATAAATTCTGTTAAACTACTACAATTAGAAAAAGCTTTTTCTTCAATTCTTTCTACATTTTTTTCTAATGTAATCTTACTTAAATTATTACAATTATAAAAAGCTTCTTCTTCAATAATCATCAAATTTTCTGGCAATATAATCTCACTTAAATTAATACAATCATAAAACGCTTGATACCCAATACTTGTTATACTATTTGGTAATTCAATACTATTTAATTCACAACCAATAAATGCAGAACTACCAATACGTGTTACTGGATGCTGTTCTATTTCTTTTGGTACTACTACTTCTGTTTCATCACCAATAAAATTCGTAATAATTACTTCTCCATACTCTATTATATATTCAAAAGAATCCACTGATGTTTCTGGTTTTTGTGTTGGTTGTGGAGATGTTGTTGGACTTGGTACTGCTGTTGGACTTGGTACTGCTGTTGGACTTGGCGTAGGAGTACTACTTCCTAGCGTTGCCGTTCGATTCTCATCTCGTCCATAATTTACATAATGAAAATAATATCCTACAATATCATCTCCAAAAACTTCTACGACATCCGTATTACAGTATTTATATACCGTATAGTCAAATTCCCTATTTCCGCTTCTTCCCTCATAAATACCATAATTTAAGAAATGGTTTGTTGCCGCTTCATAATCTTCTCCTACCACTTCTGCTACGTCTTTATTAATGATTAAATATTCTGCTGGGCCAAAAATAGGACTTGCACTTTGTCCTAATACAATTCCTTCTTCCATCCAATAAGTGTAAAGTGCATTTTTTTCTGTTCCTACACTTTGTCTTAACTGCGGATATTTTTCTAAATAAAATTCTGCATCAAAAATACGATAAGATACTGCATTTTCATCAATACCTGTATTACCTTCATTGCCACCCGCATTTCCTGTACCTAAGCCTGCGGTTCTTCCTTCGGCACGACCATGATTAATATAGTGAATATAATACCCTTTGATTTCATCCCCATATAAATCTGCTACGTCGGTATTACAATCCTTATATACGGTATAGTCAAAGTTTCCACTACCACTTCTACCTTCCGCTAACGCATTTTGATTAAAATGATTCGCCGCTTTTACATAATCATTTCCAAAAACCTCAGCTACGTCCTGATTCGCTTGTAAATAATATTTTACACTAAAGACAGGACTAGATTCTAATCCTTGTAATAAACCAGTTGTCACAAAATGCTCATAAGCGGCTACATAATCATTACCAACCACTGCTTTTACCGATGGATTTACTTCTAAATAATACTTTGCATTAAATACCATCGAAGCATTTCTTCCCTCTGCCATACCAAAATTCAGCCAATGTTCGTACATCTTTTCCTTATCATACCCTAAAGCAACTGCTACATCTTCATTTGCCATCGTATAATACTCAAAATCATACAAACTAGCTTCAATTTCTGCTCTCGTAGCATCATCTGCTACTACAGTTGTTCCCGCCGCATAGACAGAAACACTTGGTAACATTGCTCCAGAACCTAAAACAGAAGTAAGCACCATTGTTCCTACCATACAACTAGAAACTATTTTCTTCGTTTTTTTGTACATTCCGTACACCTCCTTATAAATTTTATATATGATAAATTTCATATATTTTCCAAAAAAATATTACATTTTATATTAAAGTGTAACATTTCTCTGAAACCCGCTTATTTAGCGGGTTTGCTAAGTCATTTTTTCTAAAAAAAGAAGGTTTTCATTTTTTTACGATTGACATAATTGACCAAATCCATTTATAATAAAGAGGAAAATAAAAATGTTACATTTTAATATAAAATGTAACATTTTTAAGCAAAAAATAGTATTTTATAAACAAAATATTCCTAATTAATATATCATTTCAAAAAAAAGAAAAGGATGTTGCAAAATAAAATTAACTTAAGGTGAATATCTTGTTTATTTTGCAATATCCCTTTCTTAACCTAAAAATAGCTTCTTTCTTTATTCCGTTTCGTCCCGAGCGAAAGCGTGTCCGAACAGTATCTATAAAGAAAAGGCTAATTTGATAAGCAATAATTTTAGTTTTTCTTTAATATACGGTATACCATACTTCTAATTTTTTGTTTTCCCGGAAAATTCACTAAATGAAGATTTTTTGTACTCCGATACCAAAAAGAATTTTCAATTTTATCTAATTGTTGTTGCAATTCTTCTGCTTTTTTTCTATACTTCGATTCTACGGCTTCTGCTTCTACACTTACATCATACGCACAATAAAATGCTTTTGCATCATATTTTTGATACACTACATCTCCAGAATACAGTTCTTTATAAAATGCTTCATACTCCTGTGCCATCTGTGTTGTTGTTTTATGCTCTCCTGCCGCAATATGCTCTTTTACTTTTGCATATTCTTCTGGATGATTTACAATATCATTAATTTTTTCCAACAATTCCTCTGTTGTACAATTCTCATCCATCGTCCAACCACATTCTAGCTTCTTTACTCGTTCCCCAACTGCACCAACATCCATTGCCAATACAGGTACATGATTGAGATAAGCTTCCGATAATGTATAACAAAACGTTTCCGAAACAACAGAGAAAATACATACTAAATCAATCTGATATTGTTCTAATAATTTTCCGACTTCTCCTCTACTATAAATACCTACCTTTTTTACATTATATTTACTCAAACCAAAAAGAGTCTCAGATGGGTCAATGCCTCCTAAAACATACCAATTATAGTTTTCTTCTTTATCGGCCATAATGACATCATACGCTTTTACACTTCCTTTGTCATAGTTCATACCGCCTAAAAAAGCAATATTTTTCTTTCTTTGAAGCAAAGGACGAGGAGAAACACCAGAAAGAATCCGTTCACTGCAATAATACTTTCCACCATATTCTATGACAATCTCTGCATTAAAATTATCTAAGATACAGTCTTGTGCATGAAGTCCTATATAAAATCCTGTATTGACATATCTTCCATTGCCTGCTAGTGCAGAATCCACATCTGGTCTCTCTGATTTTACTGTTTCATAACGCTTCTTTGTTCCATCTGGCTGAAACACATCCACATAAATTTTAGTCGTTGCATTATCATATCCTTCTAACACTGCCCAACCTGCAATCATATCCGAATACTGTCCTGTACCAAAAAAGGAATCCGCACTATATCTTACAATAGAAGTTCTTTCTGGTTCGACATAAACCTTTTCACGGCAATCTGGCTGTGGATTCAATCCATGCTCTATTACTACAATCTTATCTTTCAACTGTGGATAAACCGTTTCATACATCTTCTTTACACTTTCGGAAGGTGCAAATATTTGGTCACATAGTCCTAATACTCGACTACATTCTTTTCTCCACTCTACTAAATAATCATCTGCTTTTGATACTTTTAAACTATTATACAGACATTGTTTTGTGCCTTCGCAAGAAGTACAATGACCTTTACATAATTTCTTTTCTTCATTTAACAACGTATAATTTGGACATACAAAATAGTAATCATGTAATGTCAGACATAGTGGTAATTTTAATTCTTTTGCCACATCAAACATATCCAAAGAAAGCCCCATCACATTTTGAATATGTACAATATCAATTCTACATGCATTCAAAATCATAGAAAAAAGCTTCTTTAACTTTTGATTTGTAAACATAAAAAAGGACGTTGGTTTTCCAATATCAAAGCGAAAAGTATACATTTCCGTTCCAACATATGCGGTCAATAAAAGTTCATTCTTATCTCTAGCTACCACAAAAATATTGTTATTTTTTATTAATTCTTCTTTTAAATCCTTAATATGAAACTGTGTTCCACCACAATTATTTTGTGCTCCTTCTCGAAAATCATAGTGACTTAAATATAAAATATTTTTCTTATGATTTTCCAAAGCTAAATGCAATTTGATATTATCTCTTAAATATTGTTGTGGATTCGTTGCACAAAAAATATCATTTTCTCTCATCTGTTTTGGATATCTTTCATCCAAAATATCTCGATGTTCTCTCATCAATTGTTCTTTTTCTGCGGTCTGAAAGGATTGTGTTCCTTCATGGTATATCAATGTATTGTCACACAATACATGCTGATATCCATAAATTTCAGCTCTACTGCAAAAGTCATTTTCTTCTCCATATCCTTTTTTAAATGTTTCTGCATCAAACAAACCTACTTTTTCAATCACTTCTCGTTTGATATACATACAAAAGCCTACGGCCACTGTAATTCTTGGATATTCACAAAAACTACAATGCTCCACAAGCTCTGCAAATTCATCTACCGACATTCCTTTTGGTAACGGATTATCTACAAATGGTACAGGTACAGAAGCGATAGTTGCACTATTAGACAAAGGAGTGACTGTTCCTGTTTCTTTAGAAGCATACGCACACTCTACTATCTTTTCTACCCATCGTTTTGTCACGATTGTATCAGAATTTAATAAAATAACATCATTTTTATCCGAATAACTCATTCCAATATTGACATTTGCAGAAAATCCTTGATTCTTTTCATTATGAATAATAATAAAACCTTCTTCGCCTAACTTATCAAGGTAAGGTTTAATTCTTTTGTCTGGACTACAGTCATTGATAATAATAACTCTATGCAATCTCAAATTTGTATGCTTGCGTATACTATCAATACACAAAGTTAAACTCTCAAATGCATTATACACTGGTATTACAATATCTACACTTTTTAATAATTCTCTTCTCATTTTTAACCTCTATTTTCTAAAGTAACTCTAATTCTCCTACAATATGAATTTTTTCTGCATCTATTTCTGATAATTGAATCAAATACTGTGGGTTATTGGAGGAAAATTCATACCATTCCTCTTTTCTTGCATTACTATCTTGTATAAATTTCGTAATATCATTAATTTTTACGCTTGCCTCTCCAATATTTGGTTCTACCTTCTCTAAACGACATCTGCAAGCTCGTATTGCAGGGTCTAGACGAAGTTCCACCGCCTGTATTTCCTTTAAAGAAAATTCTACATCAAATCTTTTATTTACTACTCGAATTTCATAAAATAATTTTTGTTCCTCTTTAAATCCATCTCCAAGAGAATAATATAATGCAACTACGGTTCGTTGTCCTAATATTTTATCCGCAGCTCCATACAAATCATATGGTAGCACTGGTTTATACCATCTCTTCATTTTATCTGCTTGTAAATAATTCTCTACAAAATGATTCGCCCACTTGATAAATACTTCTATTTTTCCTTGGTCTATCATATCATATCGTTCCATAAGTAAAGACTTATTTATCACTTCTTTTAGTTTTATATTTCCTTCTGACAATTCATGTAAGGCTCTCCAAATAATAAACTCCACTGGAATAGGAAAATCAAACACCCATTCAGGGTCAATCACCACATAATTTTCCTCCATCCAATATACATTACTCAATATCATATCAATATTTGCTGGGCAAATACATTCACAACTTTCTTGATACTGCTCCGTTCCAAAGACACATTGAAATTCTTCTGTTCTAAAATTCTCCCTAAATGTTGCCATTTTCCTGCACGTATCCACAAAATCATCTAAAATAAGTAATATTCTTACCTTTTTTTCTTCCTTTGTAAAGCTTGTACATTGCAATATTTCATTGATTTCCTCATCTAAACTAACAGTATCTATATAAGGATATCGAAGTTCTTGTTGCTTTTCATCATATATTCCAGTCAAATTTTGAACATATGATGTTTCTGTCTGTTCTGCTACAATAGACATTTTTTGAAGATGCTTTGCCGCTTCCGAATGGATTGCTTTTTTTATGACATACTTTACACCTTGCGTACTTTTTACAATACTTGTACAAATTCTATGTTCTTTGCTTCTATCTTGATTGACTTTTACATAAAGAATCTCATCTTCTACATACGCCTGTGTCGAACTTGCTTCTATTAAAAAAGAATTTGCAAACCGTTCCATTACATTTTCCTTAACTAACGATTCACATACCTCTTTCATATCAAAAAATTGAAAGTGATTATCTTGCAAATAAGTAAATGTTCTCTTTCCATATCGTGCAATCGATTCCTTTGTAAATATTTCTTGTGGAAACTTATAATCTGGATATGGATAATAAAACTTCATTTTTTGCATACCACATTCTAACAATACTTCTTCTAATTCTTTATGAGAAAATGTCTTTACCAAAGAATTTTTATATCCATTTAATCCACTAAAATATTCATTCGTATGGTCTTCTGGTGAACCTGCAAAATACTTAATACCTAACTTATTTTCAATCGCTATTAAAAATTTTCCATTCTCTTTTAAATAACCTTTTAAATGTTTTAGAAATGTATGATATGGTGTTTCACTTTCTGTAAACATTCCTGCATATTCTAAAACACCATTTAAAATAATATAGTCAAATGGTTTTTCAAACTCCATTCGATTGATATTCCCTACAATCAGTTCCAAATTGTCATACTGTTGATGACGTAAATAATTAATTTTTGCTCTCCTTGGCGAGATATCCACAGCAACTACTTCTTTTACTCTTTCACACAACATTCCTGTAATAGCACCACATCCAGCTCCAACCTCTAACACTCTTGCTTCTGCTCGGAATGGATACCAATTTAATATATTTTCTCTCACCTCAGATAAATGATAAATAATCGGATAACTAATGTCTTGGATTGGTAATTGGTCAATCTCTATTTTATTTTCGACACATTGATAAATAAAATCTTCGACATCTCCATCCGAATAAGTTTCTTTGCCAACATCATATTGTTCTTTCCACTTTGCCATTCTTTTCCCCTTAACTACAAACTACGTTCGATTTCATATCAAAATATCCAACCGTATTATGGCTAGATACTACCGAAATATTTGTAACATCATACAATCTATGAAACACAACAAACTCTCCATTTTGAAATCCAGTACAACCTAACGATAACAAATATTCGCCTCCTTGTAACACCATTTCTTGTGTAAACGTAGCTACTTTTACATCTCCTTGTGTCACCTCTCCAAGTGTCAAACCTTCAAACATCGTATTCGTACCTGTTAGCTCATTTCCCTTCAAATCTTTTATTGTATAAGCTAAAATTGGGTCTTTTATCTGTTCATGAAATTTTGCTTTTATTTTAATTTGAAACGTTGTTCCTTTTTCAATACAGTTTGTTACGTTTCCCATCTCATCAACAATAGCAAAATCAATAATTTCTCCTTGCAAACTTCCATAATTTACGACACTGCTATTTTGATTTAACTTACTTTTCCATACGACATCGTCTTCTACTTTAGATATCGTTTCTTCTTTTACACTCTTTGTTTCTACATCAGATGCTGCCACTAAATGCTTTTTATATACATCAATGACTTCTTTTGGATTTCCCTCAATTACTTTTTCTCCTTTGTGTAACAAGATAGCTCTATCACAATACTTACTAATACTACCTAAATCATGTGTCACAAACAAAATCGTTTTTCCACGATTTTTAAATTCTTCAAATTTCCGAAAACACTTTGCTTGAAAAAATACATCCCCTACCGATAATGCTTCATCTACAATCAAAATTTCAGGCTCTATATTGATTGCTACCGCAAATGCCAAACGAACAAACATACCACTAGAGTATGTTTTTACTGGCTGATATACAAAGTCTCCAATATCGGCAAATTCTAAAATCGTCTGTAATTTGTTATCAATTTCTTCTCTTGAAAATCCAATAATCATCCCATTGATATAAATATTTTCAATTCCTGTATATTCTGGATTAAAGCCTGCTCCTAATTCTAGTAAAGCAGAAATTCTTCCATTTACTTGTATTGTACCAGAAGTCTGATTTAATACACCTGTAATGATTTTTAAAATCGTTGACTTTCCTGCACCATTGACCCCAATAATCCCTACCGTTTCTCCTTTGTTCACCGTAAAACTAACATCCTTTAATGCAAAGTAATCTTTCGAATACTTTTTATGTCTAAAATTAAGTGATTCTTTGATACGGTCGATTGGTTTATTATAAATCTTGTATGTTTTACTAATATTCTCTAGTTTAATTACTTCTTCCATGTATTACCTCTTACATTCTCTTTGATTTTGCGGGGATATTCATAATCCACTTCGCTACTTATTCATAAGTGGACTGTTGCCAAATAAAATTAACTCAAGGTGAATGTCTTGTTTTCCTTGATATCTGGCAAGGACCGTTTAGAAACGGCAG
>CALAEX010000138.1 GCA_937891165.1 uncultured Lachnospiraceae bacterium
ATGAAAAGACCTTGTACGTCATTTATTTTTCAAAAAAACTTGTAAAGTGGTGTTAACAAACAAAAAGCTTTTTATTAAACTATATGAATATAAACCTTTCAAAGCGTGTATTACAAAAAAAGAATACTACCAATAATACTCAAAAACACCATTCCTATACTGTTCTTATTTTCTTAAAGGAACAAAAAGCAGAATTTTTAATTGGAATTCTTTACTTCCTATACCTTTTACTAATGGTAGATACCATAAAAGATTATGTTTATTCTGTATATTATTTATCTATGAAATTTTATCATTGGAATCCTTTTGTAATTACAATTAAATTACTTTCTCCCATTTTTACTTGGGTATATGCCACAAAATATGAGTTTTACAATTATAAACGACAAAAATTGTTTACTCTCTATCTTGTATTAGGGAATCTTTTTCTTTATTTGGTTATTTTTTTAGAATATCTTGTATTTCTTCTCTTAGTACCATTAATTTTAAAAATTCCTGTTGGCATAATGATTACACCAAAAATGCTTATATCTCTTATACGCCTTGTAATCGTATTGTTTTCTGCTATTATTACACTTATTTTTGTTTCTACTGTTTATTCTAATTTGACAAATGAACTAACTCTCTATCATATTCTCCGATTTAAAGTAAATCGAAATTCTGATACTAGAAAACATAAACGATTTTCTTATGATATGAAAATTATCCGAAGAATGAAAGATGGTAGTCCTTATATTATCAAGGAAAAAGATCGGTATCTTCATACATTAGTGGATGGCACAACTGGTACTGGTAAAACTTCTAGCTGTCATACAGTAGCCATTAATGATGACTTTGACCAAAAAATTCATAATGAAGATTGGCAGAAAAAACAACTTTGGAAGCTTCTCAAACAAGGAAAAATACAACCAACTCACAGATTTAAAGATAGTGATTTCTCAGCTAACTACTTTGTCCCTGTAAATGGGGCAGGAGATCGAATAAAAAATAAACTTCATACCATTCAAACCATTGCTAGTAGTGCAGGTGTTACAGCTATGGCTCCTAATGCTGCATTTGCAGATGAAATTTATTAGCTTGCCTCTATCAAGGGATTAAAGGTACATAGAATAGACCCTGAACTAGTACATGGAAAACCAAAAGAAGGATTTATTGGCTTTAATCCTTATTACATTTCTCCAAGAATTACAGGTTTAGAACGTAAAATTGAATTATTTGCTCGCTCATCTCTTATAGCAGATGTAATTCAAGCAATTTTTGACCAAAATGGTAAATCAGATCCTTATTTTGCTTCTTTGAATCAGAATATAACTACTACCATATCTTCTACGTTACTTCTTACTTATTCTTCTTTACATTCTGGGAAACAAGTAACTTTAAAAGAATTACAGCGTATTGTAAACGATTTTCAAGCAATTAAACCGTATCGTGATGAGTTAATTCGTCTTTACGCTGTAAATAAAAATCCTGATGGTTCTCCTATTATGGATTTTGGAAGAGCAAATATTGGAGAATATCAATTTCTTTTAGATACTATTGATAGTGAACTACTTGGTTCTGGTGCTATTAAAATGATAGATCAAGCAAGAGGTTTACGAATTATTATCAATACGATTCTTGTAAATCCTTTGATAAAAGAGGTTCTTTGTGCAGAAGATAGTATTGATTTAGATGCTGTTCTTGCAGATGGACATATTACTGTTGTAAATTATGAGTTAAAACTAGGTTCTACTGGAACAGCATTTGGTTTGTTTTTTATGCTTTGTTTTATTAAAGCTGTAATTCGACGACCTGGAACAGAGAAAACTCGTCTTCCTCATTTTTTCTATGTTGATGAATTTCCAACATTATTACACAAAGAGGAAGAAATGATTTTTACTTATTTTCGACAATTTCGAACGGCTGCGATGATAGCGATTCAAACATTAGACCAAATGGATAAAGCACAAGCGACAGAGTTTCTTCGTGGTGTCTTGGTTGGTAATTGTGCTCATCAGATTATTTTTGGTCGTACTTCTATTTCAGAAATGGAATTATATCAAAAATTTGCTGGAAAGCAGAAGCAAATGCAAGAAATGAAAGGTTATAGTGAAACAGCTCTTTCTAGTGATAATCCATCTTATACTATGAATTATAAGGAGATTATTCAAGAAACAGATATGTTTTCTTGTAATGACATTCGTATGCGAGATTTTCAAGAAGTTACTGTTTTTTCCGTTGATCAAGGGACACCTATTTTACCTTTTCATGGCAAAGTAAATTTTTTGCCAAAATATAAACAAACCCGCAAGAAAAGAAAAAGCTATCCTTGGGAGTCTTATTTTGTGCCAACTTTAAAACAAATGGCTTCTGAAGAAATAAAATATGAGGAAAATCTTATGGATTATGCAGTTCCCGTATCTAAAACAACAATACATTTTAATATGCAACAAGTAACGAAAGATATTCCAAAAAAATCTCAACAAAATCCAGAGGATATTATTCTGTGTGCTTCTGATATATCAACAAGTGGTTTATTTAATCTTGAAAGTAATAAAAAAGTAGATGAAGAAAACATACGGAATTTAGATGAAGATAGCATTTCGTTTTAGATTATGCCAAATATAGAATAGGAGACAATTATTTTTATGATAAAACAAAAGATTCATTATCCATTTCATTATCATGAAGGAATAACAATAGCTCGAAGTATAACAAAATCTAAAGTTACTATAAACCTAAAAGAACTTTTTGCGAGCCATGAACTTGTAGAAATAGACACTCAGATTTTATATATGCTTTGTCAATATGAATATCTTAATGCTTTTTTGATTTATACATTGATAAAACAGAATAATGTTACTTGTAATTTAAACTTTATAAAACACCGACTTGTATTTTTAGGAACAAGAGGTCTTGTTCAGCGATTTCAATTCAAGTATTTCGATAAACAAAAAAAGGAGCATCGAACACCATTTATTTATGAATCAACTTATAAGATAAAGCAGTTGTTTCGAAAATGTTTTAAAAACAAGTTAGTAGAAGATATTGATACTATACTTCGTCAGATTTCATATAACCAATTTCATATTCTTTTAGAACAACAGCTAGGTACTTGTTTAAATTATTCAGTGATGCATTTTGATAAAGAGAGTGATGGTACATATAGTTTTTATTCTCATGGAAAAAGCGTTCTGTTTTATGTATTTTCTATTCGGTATGGTGATAATTGGTTAGTAAAGTATTCGAAAAGGTTGATTTCCTGTATTAACTATATCAAAGATACTTTGTGTTCCTATACTGGAATACTTGTAATTTGTGAAAATGAAGTACAAGGAATGTTAGCTGAAAAATATCGACGAAGTATAGTAAAATGTAAAGATGCAAGTGTTTATTATCTTTGCGATTCTGTTGCTATGATAGAGAATGGTGTATTGTGTCACTTGATGTATGTACGACCAGAACAAGATTATTCTACTTATGATACTATTCAAGTTGTAGTTGATGGATATTTTGTTGAAACAAAAAGAGAAAAAGATAATGAAATTATATAAGAGATTATTTATTTTATAGTGCTTGAAATTGTCAGAATATTAAGAAAAACAAAAAGGAATATTTTTTACTCTTATGTATGGTAGTTATTTATTAATATTTATTAATATTTAAGAGAAAAAAGTTCTTTAAAATAAAGGATTTTTCGATGATTATGGGGAGTTTTAGTGCGAGTTATGGGGAGTTTTAGTGCGAGTTATGGGGAGTTTTAGTGCGAATGGTGATTTTTTATTGGGGAGTTTTAGTGCGAATTGATAGAGTGATTATAGCAGAAAAATAAGGAAGATTGATGACTAGGATTTTTGACGAAATAGCTTTATGCAAGAGATTCTTTTTCTTTTATTAGGAGTTTTAGTGCGAATAATATGGGATAGCATATTGGGAGAAATGGTGCGAATGAGTTGTCTTCGAAGGTAGGATTTTTATGATTAAAAAGGAATTTATTAATTTATTGGGAGTTTGTTATTTACAAACTCCCAATATCATGATAGAATCAAAAGAAAATCTTAACGAGGATAGGAACTTATGAATGAGGAAGAAAGCAGAGAAATAGAACGAAAGAGGGGGTATTTAGTAGTCAAGGGGAATGATTTAGTAAGAAATACAAGATATGAATTATCTCTTATGGAACAAAAGACAGTTTCTTATATTTGCTCTATGATAAAACCAATGAATGTACTTGATACAGGAAAAGAAATACCATTTCAGTTGAATTATAAGTTTAATATAAGGGAGTATGCAAAAATTTGTGGGATTGATTATGATAGTGGTAAAAATTATGAATTAATAAAAAGTACATTAAAGAAATTAGCAGACCGTTCCATGTGGTTAACTACGGGAGATAAAGAGGTTTTATGTCGTTGGCTTTCTAAAGTAAGAATAAGTAAAAAAAGTGGTGTTGTAGAAGTAATTTTAGATGAGGATTTAGCTCCTTATTTGTTTAACTTAGGTAAGAAATTTACAGAGTATTCTCTTTATAATATTTTACCGATGAAATCGGCGTATTCGATTAAAGTTTATGAACTTATGAAGTCCTATGCTTATCAAAAAACAAAAACCTATTCTGTAGATGAATTTAAACGTATTTTAAATGTTCATGAAATCAAATCGTATGAGAATTTTAAGGATTTCCGGAAGTATGTTTTGGAAAAAGCAATCAATGAAATCAATGAAATTACGGATATCAATCTTTCGTATGATACAATAAAGCGTGGCAGAAAAGTGGTGAAAATAAGATTCGATATATCTAGAAAATGTTCTGTTGAGTTATATTCCACACATATACGAACATTACAGAAATTGAATTTTATCAAGGAGAAAAAAATGGTAGCTGTGACAAATGGTCAGTTATCCTTAAATTTAGAGAAAGAAAATCAAATTATTGATTGGTCGCCAAATGAAATTTTTGAAGAAATGGAATAAGTAATCCATAAATGAGTAGTTAATGAGTGAAATAGTACATAGCTTCAAATATACATAATGATTTAGAAAGTAATAGTATTATACAAAAAAGGTATTTAGACATTACATCTAAATACCTTTTTACATAGTATTAACTTAAATCTTCTTTTGCTGAAAGATTGATGCGAATACCTACAATGTGTTTCTTATGATATAACACATATACTTTTAAGAAGCCAATTCCTGCATTAGAAACAACCCCTCCAATGATTGGTGCGGCTGGAATATCTGAGAGTTTTCTTGCAATATCGGCTGACCAATGGGTGGAAAGGATATTTCGAAGAAATGGTGGTACATAAGCAGAACCTGTAATATCTAAGATAGCTTCACCAGTAACATATTTTTCATTTTTATATAGCTCACATAATTCTAATAAAGAGTTGTCTACAGCATTTAAAGTGTCTTTTTGTTTGATATGAGATTGTAATTCATCGATATCATAAAGAGCTTCTTCTTCTAGTACAAAATAACAATATTCCGAACGAAATGCTTTATCTTCTTCACAGATAAAAACAGTTCCTGAAAGAGAAGTACAAAGATTTCCAATTTCTTTTTCAAGTAAACATTCCTCTGGTTGTAAGGATTCGTGTAAGAATACTAGATTATCTGCAAAGGTAGGAGTATTAGGACCACTGGTATGATAAGCGTAATAACCACCTTCTAAAAGTTCATTGATTCGAATAAATTTTTTATTTATATTAGAAATAGCAACTAATTGGTTATTAAATTCACAGACTGCAGGATCTCCAATAAGAATACTAGTTCCATTTTTTATATACGTATGACTAATGATAGAATACATAATATCACTCCAAGATTACTTTAGTTTTCTGTCTTTTAGGATAGCACAGTTTGATTTTTTTTTCAAGTGTGAACTAGAGATAGAAGAGATAGAAAATAATAGGAATAGTAAGATATAAATTAGAAGTTTGATAAAAAGCTGTTGATTGCCTTATTTTTGCTCTTTTTCATTTAAGACATGAGGAATCTACTCCTTTTTTGATTTGTGTCTTAAATCGGATTGTGTGCGTTTTTAAGAGCATAGTTTTTTTGCACATAAGGAAATAGAAAGTTATTGTGATGTAGTTGATAGAATTTATCAAATGGATAAGTAATTTTACTCAGATTGTAGAGAAAGTCTGGAACCTCTCGTCATTTTAGCGATGAGAGGTTCCAGATATCATACAAATTAGAATTGGTCATTAAAGTTGAAAAATATATCCAAGACCTTCGTCATGAGTTGGTAGTGTATTTAATTTTGTGTCTCTGACTTTGCATCTTATTCCTGAGGTCGGGTGTGGGCAGAGCCCACAAGTACTTGTAAATACTAAATATTTAAGCATTTTTCCATTTGAAGAATAACAGGATATTAAATCTCTAAAGACACAAAATTATTTACAGTCTCCATGAGTTTGCTTTTACTTGTTCCATTTGTTCTAATAGAGTGAGATATTTTTGTTGGTACTTATCAATTTCTGTTTGTTGATGTTCTTTAAGTTCTTGTATTTGTTTTTGGTGTTGCTTTTCAAGTTCCAATACTGTTTTATCTAACTTAATCTGCTCTTGCTCTTTCATATGCTCTAAGACTTCATTTTCGTGCTTTTGTATTTGGGTTATGTTTTGTTCATATTTTGTTTTTTCGTAGCTAAAATTGGATTTTAGGCTTTTATAGGTATTTTCTAATTTATCATATTCTTTCTTTAGACTATCCAACTCTTGACGAATTTCTTTGAGTTGTTCTATATCTGTATTCATCTGTTCTACTTTTGTCTTTAAATCATTACAAGCTGATGTCAATGCTTTATTTAAGTTGTCTTTATCCATTAACATATCTTGCATAGCGTTTATTTTAGAGTTATATTCTGTATTTAGTTGTTCGATATCTTGCTTTAGGTCTTCATTTTCGTCTGCGTGTGCCTTTGCCCTTGTTGTAGCTTCGTCTTTTAGTTGTTTCGCTACGGTAAGTTTTTCTTGTATACTAGGAAAGTTCTATTTTGACCAAACATGAGTTTGGTCAAAATATGAA
>CALAEX010000139.1 GCA_937891165.1 uncultured Lachnospiraceae bacterium
AATCTGTTTTCTTAAGATAGGAAAGTAAGCCACGTCTCTGACCTACCATCTTAAGAAGACCACGTCTAGAATGATGATCCTTCTGGTTGTTCTTTAAATGCTCTGTTAATTCATTAATTCTTTCTGTTAAAAGAGCAATCTGAACTTCTGGAGAACCAGTATCGTTAGCTGTTCTACCATAAGCTGCAATAATTTCCTGCTTCTTTTCCTTGCTAATCATGATAATTACCTCCTGTTTTTATTTTATCGCCTACTACTAAGAATCGGTTTTAAAAACTTCAGGAGTATATCCGAATTCTGAGTAATGGCTACATGGTATTTCAATCACACCATCTTTTTTATCATATCACATCTTTTTTCATTTGTAAACAAAAATTTTTCTTTTTTTTGCAGTATTCGTTTTTATTTTTTCTTTAGTTTTTGGTCACAACTTGAACACAAATTCCTTGTATGATATAAACATATCAGATGACACATCTCCCCAAGATGTACATTTGGTACTCTCTCCCCTACTTATTTACTTTTTTAGATTTTTCATAACTCCCCCTCAAAAGGCAGCCAATAGGCTGCCTTTTATCTAGTCAAGTGGATATTCGTAATCCGCTTCGCTACTTACTCATAACCGAATAGCTACTAGCGTAGCTTGTCCGATGGAGCTTATAAGCTCCACCTGACATAAATAAGTCCCCCTACCCGCCATTTAGAACTTTACTCACTTGAAGTAGAGGACTTATTTAATTCGGTTAAAAAAAGCCTTACTCTGCTCTATGTAAGCAGAATAAGACTTTCTATTAGCTACTAAGCTACTATGAAATTAAACACGCTTCATATATTCGCCAGTTCTAGTATCAATCTGAATTCTATCACCTTGTTCTACGAATAATGGAACATATACAGTTGCACCTGTTTCTACTACAGCTGGTTTAGAAGCTCCAGTTGCTGTATCACCCTTAAAACCTGGTTCTGTTTCTGTGATTTCAAGTTCTACAAACAAAGGTGGCTCAATTGCAAATACATCCTTATTATGAGAAAGCATCTTTACCATTTCGTTTTCCTTTACAAACTTTAAGGAATCACCAATCTGGTCTTCAGACAATGCAATCTGGTCATAAGTTTCTGTATTCATAAAGTGGAATAAATCTCCATCACTATATAAATACTGCATATCAGAACGTTCAATATGAGCAGCTGGGAACTTTTCTGTTGGACGAAATGTTTTTTCCGTTACGCCACCATTCTTAATATTTTTTAACTTTGTTCTTACGAACGCAGCACCCTTACCTGGTTTAACGTGCTGAAATTCAATTACCTGTACTACATTTCCTTCGATTTCAAGAGTAAGACCATTTCTAAAATCACCTGCAGAAATCATGATTAAAATCCTCCTTATTTTTTTTAATTCATAATAAATCGAACACTCGGAATTCGCTATCGCTATTTCCTCATACTTTTGATAGTGTAACCTAAAACCACAAATTTTTCAACCATTTTTTACAATTCAATCAACTCTTTTGAAGAATGTGCAAAATTCTCATATCCATCCTCGGTAATTACTACCATATCTTCAATACGAACTCCGCCAAAATCAGGAACATAAATTCCAGGTTCTACAGTCATAATCATACCTGCTTCAATGATATCTTCTTCTATCATAGAAAATCTTGGATTTTCATGGATTTCTAATCCAACACTATGACCTAATCCATGTCCAAAACATCCTTCATATCCAGCTTCATAGATAATCTTTCTTGCCACTGCATCATACTCTTTTCCACGAAGTCCCGGTGCTAACATATCTAATACTGCTAACTGAGCTTTTAATACAGTAGAATAAATTTCTTTCTGTTGTTTATTTGCCTTTCCAACAACAACTGTTCTTGTCATATCAGAACAATACCCTTTATACACACAACCAAAATCCATCGTTACAAAATCGCCTTTCTCTATCTGACGATGTCCTGGCTCTGCATGAGGCTTAGAAGAATTTACGCCTGATGCTACAATTGTCTCAAAACTAAGCTTATCTGCACCGTTTAATTTCATAATATATTCTAACTTTGCTGCAATTTCAATTTCTGTTACACCTGGACGAATATGACGCAATACTTCCTCAAATGCCAAATCCCCAATATGCTCTGCCTGACGCATAAAAGCAATTTCCTCTTTTGTTTTAATACGACGAAGTCTTGCTAACTCCCCTTTCAAAGGAACTAATTCTTTAACTTTTAAACGTTCCCTTAAATCCATATACTCACTATAACGTACCTGTAATGCTTCAAAACCAAGCACCTTTACCTGTTCTGCTGCCAAAACCTGATTAATAACTGCACAATAATCTCTATTACTGCCTACCTCTACCACTGTATAATCTGGTGCTTGTACCTTAGCCGCAATAGTATAACGAGAATCCGTAAACAATGTTTTACTATTTCTTGTTACCAACAAATATCCTGTTGCCCCTGTAAATCCACTCAAATAACGCATATTATAGCCATCCGAAACTAAAACAGCATCCACTTTTTTATTTTGAAGCAACTCATCCAACTTCTGATATCTTACTTTCATAACTTCTATTTTCTCCTTTCAACTTTTTCTTTCTATATTTACTATTAAGATTCATTACTTTGGCAAACGCTTACTCTATTTAGTATCTTATAAGGACCGTTTAGAAACGGCAGTCCTTGGCGAGGTCTTTTCGAGCCTAGTACCGTTCCGTTTCGCCACGAGCGAGAGCGTGTCCTAAAAGATACTAAATAGAGTAAGCGTTTATAAAAATATCATATACAAAGATATGCTTTTAGTGCATCTAGCGCAAGAAAATACCCCTGCAATCCAAGTCCTAAAATTTCCCCTGTACAGACTGGTGTAATCACGGAAGTATGTCGAAATTCTTCTCTTTTATATACATTTGAAATATGCACTTCAATCTTTGGCACTTCAATTGATGCAAGTGCATCTCGAATCGCAATACTATAATGTGCGTAAGCTCCGGGATTAATAACAATACCATCTACTTTATCATAATACGCTTGCTGAATACGGTCAATAATTGCACCTTCACTATTATCTTGAAACAATTCCAACTCTATTCCATCTTCCTCTGCCTTTTGTTGCAATCGTTCTACTAAATCTCTATACGATTCTTTACCATAAATCCCTTTTTCACGAATACCCAAAAAATTTAAATTTGGACCATTAATAACTAATACTTTCATTTTCCTTTTACTCCTTCCATAGCCGTTCTAAGCAACAAATTATTTCATATATAGAAATTTTATCTGTCTGTACAATAACATCTGCCACTTTCTCATAGATTGGATTGCGTATTTCTAACATTTTCTCTATTTTTTCTCGTAAATCTCCTTCTTTTAAAAGAGGTCTTGTTGTATCTCCTTTTAAACGCTCTACTAATGTATCCGTCTCTGCTTTTAAATAAACCACAACTCCTAATTGCTTCAAAAGTTGTGCATTTTCTTCTCGCATAGGAAGTCCACCACCAGTAGCAAGCACTATGCTTTTTGACTCTTTAATTAACTGATGAAGTACTCTCGTTTCTTGTTGCCGAAAATAAGCTTCTCCTTTTTGCTCAAACAGTGCAGAAATTGTCATACCTTCTTGTTCTTCAATCAATGCATCCGTATCTAAAAATGTCACACCAAATGACCTTGCTACCTTTTCTCCTATCGTACTCTTTCCACAGCCCATATATCCAATTAAAATAATTGTCTTCTGTTTCATATACTTCTACAACCTTCCACATTGATTCTTTTTATAACAATACAAAATTGGTTTTTCCAAATATCGTTTTAATACAATCTGTATCTCTTCCTGTTTATCAATTGGCTCTACTAAATACGTTTCAATTCCCGTTCGTTTTGCACCCCATACATCTGTAAATAATTGGTCACCAATAAATATAGTATTTTTTGGTGTACTACCCATTTTCTCCATTGCTTGTTCATAACCAGAGCGTTTTGGTTTTCCCGCTTTATAAATATAATCTACTTGAATTGGCTCATTAAACATTTTTACTCTTGCTTCTTTATTATTGGAAAGCAAACAGATACGAAAACCTATTTTTTTCAAACGCTCCATTAACGCTATTGTACGCTCTGTTGCTGGTTTTCCATGCTCGGTCAATGTATTATCAATATCAAAAATTAAAGCACGAATTCCTCTCTCATACAGTTTTTCATAAGGAATATCATATGCCGATGCTATCATGTGGTCTGGATAAAACATTTTTTTCCTCCTACTTTTTCTTATTTTTTCTTATGCACATTTCGAATGGTCTTCTTTTTCTTTGGAGCTTCTTTTGCCTTTCCTTTATAATCTCTATTGGAATTATGCCCATAATTTGCATTTTTCTCTTTTGGTCGAATCAAGCAATTTTTTTCATATCCAATTAAATCTTCCCTACCTGCTAGTTTCAATGCTTCTAATACCAAATCATAATTCTTTGGATTGCGATATTGAATTAATGCACGTTGCATCGCCTTTTCATGTGGAGATTTTGGAGTGTATACTTCTTTCATTGTTCTTGGGTCTAACCCTGTATAATACATACAAGTAGAAATGGTAGATGGTGTTGGATAAAAATCTTGTACTTGTTCTGGCATATAACCAAGGTCACGCAAATATTCTGCCAATTTTACTGCTTCTTTTATTGTAGACCCTGGATGAGAAGACATCAAATATGGTACAACATACTGTTCTTTTCCAAGTTTTTTGTTTGTTGCTTTATATTTTTTAAGAAATGCCTCATATACAGAATTTTCTGGTTTACCCATCATGGACAATACTTCATCACAAATATGTTCGGGTGCTACTTTCAATTGCCCACTAATATGATGTTCACAAAGTTCCTTAAAAAAGGTATCATCTTTATCTGCCATCAAATAGTCAAAACGAATCCCAGAACGAATAAATACTTTCTTTACTTTTGGCAATTCTCTCAACTTCCGAAGCAGTTTCAAGTAATCACTATGGTCTACTTCCATATTAGCACATGGTTTTGGAAACAGACATTGCTTATTTGGACAAACTCCTTTCGTCAACTGTTTTTTACAAGCAGGGGCACGGAAATTTGCCGTTGGTCCACCTACATCATTGATATACCCCTTAAAATCTGCATCCCACTGAAATTCTTCTGCTTCTTTTAAAATTGACTCATGACTTCTTGTTTGAATAATTCTCCCTTGGTGAAATGTTAAAGCACAAAAGCTACATCCACCAAAACAACCTCGATTACTTACTAAACTAAATTTTAACTCTTGAATAATTGGAATACCACCCTTTTCTTCATAGCTTGGATGATACGTTCTCATATAAGGCAGAGCATAGACTCTATCCATTTCTGCTTGTGTCAATGGTTTTGCAGGAGGATTTTGCACTACATACTCTTTTTCTGCATATGGCTCTACCAATCGTTTTCCTGAAAATGCATCTGTATTACAATATTGAATATAAAAACTTTCCGCAAATGTCTTTTTATCCTTTACAATCTCCAAAAAAGATGGCAAAGATATCGCATCATATACGGAATCTAGCGAAGTTGTACGATACACTGTTCCATCTACAAAAGTAATATCTTTAATGTCGATTCCACTATTTAATGCATCTGCAATTTCCACAATAGATTTTTCCCCCATACCATAAGAAATCAAATCCGCTTGCGAATCTAACAAAATCGAACGCTTTACTTTATCACTCCAATAATCATAATGTCCTAATCTTCTTAAAGAAGCTTCAATCCCACCTACAATAATTGGAATTTGTTTATATACTTTTCGAATTAAATTACTATATACAATCGTTGCACGGTCTGGTCGCTTACCAATCTCACCACCCGGAGTATAAGCATCATTTTGACGGCGTTTCTTTGCTACGGTGTAATGATTGACCATCGTATCCATATTTCCTGCACAAACCAAAAAACCAAGACGAGGTTTCCCAAGTATCGTAATACTAGATTCGTCCTTCCAATCTGGTTGTGAAATAATACCAACACGATATCCATGACTTTCTAATACACGGCTAATAATCGCTGGTCCAAATGAAGTATGGTCTACATAAGCATCGCCTATTACATAAATAAAGTCGCACTCCATCCAACCTCGTTTCTCCATATCTGCTTTACATATCGGTAAAAAATCTTTCATTGTTTCCTCCTAGTTATTTTCGACAATATTGTGAACCCAAACACCTTTCTTTAATAAAATAAACCCTACAATACATTTCAAAAACTCAATTCCAAGACACATAGCATATACAATTTCTATTGAAAGGCTTGTAAATCTACTTAAGAAAAAGGCAAATGGAATAGATACTCCCCAAATAAATCCACTATCAAATAAAAACGTAATCACCGTCTTTCCACCAGAACGAAGTGTAAAATATGCCGCATGTAAAAAGGCATTTTGTGGCATAAACAATGCAGCAATTATAATAAAATGTGCGGCATACGTTTTTACTACTTCTTCTGTATTATATAAATTAGGGAACAATGGAGCGAGCAGTATCACAAAAATCGCAATGACAATACACGTTGCTACAGAAAATGCAATCAATTTCCTATCAGTATCTTTTGCTTCTTCCATTTTTCCTGCACCAAGTAATCTTCCTACCACAATGGAAACAGATGTACCAAGTGCCATAAAAGTAACATTAAATAAATTGACAATCGTGTTAGAAATATTCATCCCTGCCACTACAGAAAGCCCTCGAACAGAATAACACTGTAATAACGTTGCCATACCTAACGACCACAATGCTTCATTTAAAAGAAGTGGCGTTCCTTTTTTCAAAATCTTTGACATTAAATCGGATGGAATTTCTAAACTCCGATAAACCCCTTTGATATAAGCATTATTTTCTTTATGAAGGTGTGTCCAAGAAACAACAATAATACATTCGATAAATCTAGCCGTTACAGTTGCAATTGCTGCACCTTCTACGCCAAGAGCTGGACAGCCAAAATTACCAAGAATTAACATATAATTTAAAGTCAAGTTCACGATAACAGCTACAATACCCGCTTTCATTGGCAAAATAGCTTCACTTGTTTCTCTTAAGGTACTTGCATAAATTTGTACTGTTACAAATGGTAAAAGTCCAACCAACATAATCTGCAAATACTGCATTCCATAAAGTAGCGTTTCTGCATTGGCAGCAGGTGTATTACTTTCATCTAAATACAACGAAATCAAAGACTCTCCAAACATACTAAACACAACTGTAAAAATTGCAGTTAAAATAAATCCTACCACTAATTTAAAACGAAATACATATCGAAGCCCTGCTTCATTCCCTTGCCCAAAAAACTGTGCACCAAAAATTCCAGCCCCAGACATTCCACCAAAAATACAAAGATTGTAAACAAAAATCAATTGGTTTGCAATTGCCACACCTGACATTTGATTTGTACCAACTTGTCCTACCATAATATTATCTAACAAACTAACAAAATTGGTAATACCATTTTGTATCATAATTGGTACGGCAATCAAAAGCACCATTCGATAAAACTTTTTATCTCCAATAAATTTCCATAAAAAAGATTTCATAACTATTCCTTTCTAAAAAATTCTCTTATTCTAATCGTTCACCGAAAAAAATTATAACACAGGAAGAAATTTATTACAATCGTTACTCTTTTCCTATCATAAAAAAATGTTACTACTTAGTAAAAACTAAATAGTAACACTTTTCATCTCCATCTAATCTTCTATGGCTGCTTTACGAGCAAAAATTGGATAAATTTCAGAAGCATCAAATTTTGCTTTACGGTCATAAGTATACATACCATTTTGTTCTTGTTCTACATCAGTTAACTGTGTATAACAAAATCCAAACATTTTTTCATTGTCTAAAAGTACATCCGTAAGCCCTTTTAACCTTGCTAAAAACTCTTCTCTTGTTTTTGGTGCTTCTCCATAGCCCCAACCATCTTGATTTTCTGTCCAGCGAATTCCACCATATTCACTAATAAAAAATGGCATCTTTCCATCATATTTTGGCTGACGATGTAATACAAAACTATAGTCTGAAACACTTCCATCCTTGCTAAAATTTTCATAATGAGAAGCAAACACTTCTGGATTTTGCTCATAATCATGAAGGTCATAAATATCTGTTATTACATGGAAATTACCACTTGTATCAATACATGGACGAGTAGAATCTACTGCCTTTGTTGCATAATATACTAAAGAAAGTACATCATCTAATTGTTTTCTACCATCACAATCCCAAGTTTCATTAAATGGACACCACCCAACAATCGATGGATGATTAAAATCTCGCTCTACTTCTTCTAACCATTCTGGAAGAATATGATATACTGCCTCTGGTCTAGAAACGTCTACTCCCCAGTTTGGATACTCGCCCCATACTAAATATCCTTTTCTATCACAATGGTATAAAAAGCGTTCTTCAAATACTTTTTCATGTAATCTTGCTCCATTAAATCCCATTGCCATCGAACGCTCAATATCTGCCTCTAACTCTGCATCCGATGGTGCTGTATAAATACCATCTGGATAAAATCCTTGGTCTAATACTAAACGCTGAAATACTGATTTCCCATTTAATAAAAACTTATGATTTATATACTCAATACTTCTCAAACCAAAATAGCTATGTACAATATCATCGTTATATTGTAATGTCAAATCATACAAACCACCTATTCCAACTTCCCATAAATGCTTTTCTTTTAAATGCAATGTGGCTATAGTAAAGCCACTAACACCCTGTAAAGAAACTTCACCCATAAGTTGTCCTTCAAAAAATGCCTGCACTGAAAAATTCCCTATGCCAACCAAATCTGCATGAATCGTCAATGTACCAGCTTGTACATCTGGATAATATTTTACTTTCTTAATATATGTTTTCGGAACAAATTCTAGCCAAACCGTTTGCCAAATGCCAGTAGTTCTTGTATACATACAACCATAGGACTCATATAAACCACTTTGCTTTCCACTAGGGATCAACGGACTGCGAGTATCATCCTCCGCATGAACGATAAGTACATTTTCCCCCTCTACTACATAATCTGTAATATCAATGGAAAATGAAACATAACCACCTTTATGAGTACCACATTTTTCTCCATTGACATAAATCGTAGCACAATAATCTACTGCACCAAAATGAAGAAATACATTCCCCTGCAATTGTTCTTGTTCTAAGGTAAATGTTCTCTTATACCAAATAGAACTCATAAAATTCGTATATTCAATACCAGAAAGTTTACTCTCTGGACAAAATGGAACATTAATATTTTGAGAATAAGAAGCATCCGAACTATATAACTTTCTAGCCTCTCCACTATTCCCATGGTCAAACTTGAATTGCCACAAGCCATTTAAATTCATCCATTGCTTACGTTCCAACTGTGGCTTTGGGTGTTCTTTACGATACATCATAATAAAACCTCCTATTTTTCTATTTTGGCACAGTAACAGATGCAACAGTGTTTGATACTTCTACAATCTCTGGCCCTTCTGCAAATGCTTCTGCATTATTTGCAACCTCGATTGGGTCTTCTGTTTCTGACACCTCTTTTTCTTCTTCGTCCCAAAGAGAATCATATTCTTCTTTTTCTTTTCGTTTTGCCATCGCCCCTATATTTTTAGCTGCTTGATACATCTCCATACTGTATTCCATTAACTTTTTCTCATCCTTTGCAGGTACAATAGCACCTTTCATCAATCGCCTTGCTACTTCTAAGACTTTTGCCAAATCCCCTATATGCTCTTCCATTGCTTCATTCTGTTGTTGTGCAGATACCATATTTGTGATAGCAGACC
>CALAEX010000140.1 GCA_937891165.1 uncultured Lachnospiraceae bacterium
CGAGGTCTTTTCGAGCTTAGTGCGGCTACGTCTCGTCCCGAGCGAGAGCGTGTCCAAACAGTATTTATCCAGAAAACTGCTTCTTTGCATATGTGTGAATAGTAACACTATTCATTACTATATTTATAAAAATAATTCATCCCAAATACTCTATTCTTGTATATCACTACTACAATAAAAACAAGTTAATCCATAAACTGCTGTGGAAGAAAATTCATTCCATGCATCTACAACAAATTCTGTAGTTCCTACAATGGAAAGTCCATAATTACTTTCTGGAACACGAAATGTTCCACTTGGTTTAAATGATACTCTATTTTCAGCTTCGGAGGAAATCCAATCCTTGATATCAATTTCCCACTCACATTCTGATGAAGATTTTACTTTTTTCCCAACCTCTATATCTCTACTCTGGGTAACATCAAAGGAAGAATTCACTCCATCTTTAGAATCAGTAAATCCTATATCTATAGAGTAAGAAGCAGTATTTAATGTTGTATTTGGAAGTGTTTTATAAAGAATGGCATCTGCGGTGTGTGTTTGTAAATTTATTGTTAAACTGTCCACTTTATACTTATTACCATATAAGAAATTTCCTGATATTGCCTCAATAGAAGCATAAACTACATAATAATCATAATTATCCACCGTTTGTTCTAAAAATACTTCATAAACAATGCTAACATTACCTTTTTTATCATTACCAACATAACAATCTGTAATAGAACCTAAAAAATTCGTATCAGATTCGCTTACATTATCCATATAATTATCCACACTTTTTATTTTAGTATTGATAACCTCATCAATAAAAAGTTTTACAGTATTTTCCTTAGCATCCGTACCCTCTTTCATATTGACCCTTATAATATGAATACGACCAAAATTATCTGCTTGATAAATATATCCTATTGTCTTATGAGTTTTCTCTGTTGATATTTCTCCATCCATAAAACCTATTGGAAATTCTAATATTTCTTCATAATTCTGGAATTCATCACTATCATCAAATACAGCAATCATGCTACCATTATAAACCATTTCATTTAAAGACTTTGACTGACTTAATGCCAAAGAAAACGCTTCTTGGTCGAATACTATATTAGTAACTGTATCCTGTACATCAAAAGAGTAAGTACTATCACCTGTGACAATAATAAATCCTTCTTGTTCTAAAACATCAAATGAATTATCAATTTGTAAATAATTTTCTAATTTTATTCTGTTAGATTCCTGTTGTATGAAATAAAAAATTCCAGTACTTACCACAATAATCAGTGCAAAAACAAAAATCAGTATACTATATTTGTATTTTGTAATAAATTTTTTCACTTAAACTTTCTCCTTAATATGACTTATCTGATTCAGTTAAATTTTTAGTTCAATGCAAAACAGGCGTAGATAAATCTACGCCCGCCTTGCATTAGTTAGAAAGAGAGTCTATAAAAAGTATGTAATCGGCTAACATTTAATAATGCGAACTTTTCTTACACCCGCAATCTTCGATAATTTTTCTGCAATTGTTTCATTTACAGCATCTACGTCAAGTACTGTATAGGAAGAATCTCCTTTACTCTTGTTAATCATGTTATCAATATTGATTCCATCTGCGGAAAATACTGAAGTAAACTGTGCTAACATATTTGGTACGTTATCATGGAAAATACCAACTCTTGCTGGAGTGTGACAAGCACCAGCATCAACATTTGGATAATTAACGGAATTTGTAATATTACCATTTTCCAAAAAGTCCATGACTTGTTTTACTGCCATTGCTGCACAATTATCTTCTGCTTCTTCTGTAGAAGCTCCTAAATGAGGAATACAAACTGCATTCTTCATAGAAGCAACGGTTGGATTTGGGAAGTCTGTTACATATCTACAAACCTTACCAGAAACTAATGCTTCTCCTAAATCCTGTTCAGATACCAACTGGTCTCTTGCAAAGTTCAAAATAATAACGCCATCTTTCATCATTGCAAGTGTATCTTTATTAATCATCCCCTTTGTAGAATCCATCAAAGGTACATGAACTGTAATATAATCACATTCTCTATAAATTTCTTCTAATTCTCTTACATGCTTTACATTACCAGACATTTTCCAAGCATGTGCTACTGAAATATATGGATCATAACCATATACTTCCATACCAAGAGCTACTGCTGCATTAGCAACTTCTACACCAATTGCTCCAAGTCCAATCACACCTAATTTCTTACCTTTAATTTCCTGTCCTGCAAATGCAGATTTTGCTTTTTCTACCTGTTTTCCTAAGTCTGGTAGGTCTTTGTTCTGCTTTACCCATTCCATGCCACCTACGACATCTCTAGAACCTAAGAACAAACCTGCAATTACTAATTCTTTTACCGCATTTGCATTTGCTCCTGGTGTATTAAATACAACAATACCTTCTTTTGCACAACGGTCTAAAGGAATATTATTTACACCCGCACCTGCTCTTGCAATCGCCTTTAAATTTTTATCAAATTCCATCTCATGCATAGCTGCACTACGAACTAAAATAGCATCTGCTTGATTCATTTCTTCTACCGCAGTAAAATCTTCTGTAAAACAAGAAGTTCCTACTTTAGAAATTTTATTTAAACAATAATAGTTAAACATAAGAAATCCTCTTTCTACTGATTATTCTTTTCAAAGTCTCTCATAAATTCTACTAACTTTTCTACGCCCTCTTTTGGCATTGCATTGTAGATACTAGCTCTCATACCGCCAACGCTACGATGACCTTTCAAGTTTTCAAAACCTGCTGCCTTTGCTTCTTTCACAAACTTAGCATCTAAATCAGCATTTCCTGTTACAAATGGAACATTCATTAAAGAACGGTCTTCGGCTCTTACTGTACCCTTGAACATCTTGCTTTCATCCAAGAAATCATATAAAATCTTTGCCTTTTCTTCGTTCATCTTCTTTACTGCTTCCAAACCGCCAAGCTTCTTTAACCACTTAAATACTTTACCACAAATATAAATACCATAAGCAGGAGGAGTGTTATATAAGGATTTATTATCTGCATGAATCTTATAACGAAGCATTGTTGGTGTGCCTTCTAATACATCTTCCGTAATTAAGTCTTCTCGAATAATCACAATAACTACACCAGCAGGACCAATATTCTTCTGAACACCACCATAAATAACACCATATTTTGTTACATCGACTGGTTCAGATAAGAAACAAGAAGAAACATCAGAAACTAATGTCTTACCCTTTGTATTTGGTAATGTTTTAAATTTTGTACCATAAATAGTATTGTTTTCGCAAATATACACATAGTCAGCATCTTCGCTAATTGGTAAATCGGAACAATCTGGTATGTAAGAAAATGTTTCATCCGCAGAAGATGCAATGGCATTTGCCTTACCATACATCTTAGCTTCTTGGTATGCTTTCTTTGCCCACTGACCTGTAATAATATAATCTGCTACTTTATTTTTCATTAAATTCATTGGAATCATCGCAAACTGCTGAGATGCACCACCCTGTAAAAATAATACTTTATAATTATCAGGAATATTCATCAAATCTCTTAAGTCTTGTTCCGCAGTCTGAATAATCTCCTCATAGGCTTTGGAACGATGGCTCATTTCCATAACGGACATTCCTGTCCCCTTATAATCTAACATTTCCTCTGCTGCTTCTCTTAATACTTCCTCTGGCAGTACCGCAGGACCTGCTGAAAAATTATATACTCTACCCATCGTTGTTCATCCTCTCTTTCTTACAACAAACCATTTTCCTTTGTAAAATTTTATGATTTGTTCTCTCTAAACTTTCCTAACTAAAAATTTTTTTACTCTCTTTCACTATGATTCTACACTTCAATGCTACTTTAGCTCATTAAATCACTGAAACTTATTGTAATACTTCTTACTTGATTTGTCAAGTCTTATTTCTCTAAGTCTTCCTGTGTAAATGCTTCCTCGATAGGCGCACCCGGTGCTACCATTGGCCATACCTTATCGTCACTTTCTATCTGGAATTCAATCACAACTGGAATATTTAATGCAATTGCTTCTTTTAATACTGGTTCTACTTCTTCCTTTGTTGTGACACGATATGCCTTTGCACCCATTGCTTCTGCTAATTTTACAAAGTCTACACAGTCATTGAGTGTTGTGTAAGAATATCTCTGTCCATAGAATAATGTCTGCCATTGACGTACCATACCAAGTACATGATTATTAAATACCATCTGAATAATTGGAATATTGTATCTTGTTGCTGTTGCAATTTCATTCATATTCATACGGAAACAACCATCACCTGCAATATTTACTACAGTCTTATCAGGACATGCCACTTTTGTACCAATACAAGCTCCAAGACCATAACCCATTGTACCAAGACCACCAGAACTAATAAATGTTCTTGGATTTTTATATTTATAATACTGAGCTGCCCACATCTGATGCTGACCAACTTCTGTTGTAACAACAGCATCACCATTGGTTACTTTATAAAGTGTTTCCATAACATATGGACCAGTTAACTTACTTTGGTCATATTTTAATGGGAATTTTTCTTTTAATTCATTTACAAAAGCATTCCATTCAGTATGTTGTGTCTTTTCTATCATTGGATTTAAACGCTTTAATACTTCTTTTACATCACCAATAATCGAAGTATAAGAAACTACATTTTTATTGATTTCTGCTGGGTCAACATCAATATGAACTACCTTTGCATTTGGAGCAAATTTTTTGATATTTCCTGTTACACGATCACTAAAACGAGCACCAATGGCAATTAATAAATCACACTTTGTTACTGCAAAATTGGATGCTTTTGTACCATGCATACCAAGCATGCCTGTATAATGAGCATTTGTGCCATCCATTGCACCTTTTCCCATTAAAGAATCACAAATTGGAGCATCTAATTTTTCTACTAATTCTAACACTTCTTCGGAAGCTTCAGAAATAACAGCACCACCACCAACAAAAATCATTGGCTTTTCAGAAGCATTGATTAAATCTGCTGCTATCTTTAAATCTTCCTCTGTAATATCACTACTATAACGTTCTACTTGTTCTGGTGTTACTGGTTCATACTCTGTTACCGCTGCTGTCACATCTTTTGTAATGTCAATTAAAACAGGTCCAGGTCTACCACTTTTTGCAATAATAAAGGCACGACGAATGGTATCTGCAAGCTTTGTTACATCTTTTACAATAAAATTATGTTTTGTAATCGGCATTGTCACGCCAGCAATATCAACTTCTTGAAACGAATCCTTACCAAGTAAAGATACGCCTACGTTACCAGTAATTGCTACCATTGGAACAGAATCCATATGTGCCGTTGCAATACCAGTTACTAAATTTGTTGCACCAGGACCACTTGTTGCAAGGCAGACACCAACTCTTCCGGTTGCTCTGGCATAACCGTCGGCTGCATGGGCTGCTCCCTGCTCATGAGAAGTCAGGATATGTCTGATTTCAGACTGATGCTTATATAATGCGTCATAAATATTTAAAACAGAGCCTCCTGGATAACCAAAAATTGTATCTACTCCTTGCTCTTTTAAACATTCTACTAAAATTTCGGAACCATTTAATTTCATGTAATGTCCACCTTTCTATCTTTCCTTTTTCCTATGTAGATGCTATCTCTATATAAAAATATATATTGCATCATTTTATCATCTATGATTCTATTTAATCTCAAGAATTGCTCCTCTATTTCCAGAAGTTACCATAGAAGCATATCTTGCCAAATATCCTGTTGTTACCTTTGGTTCTCTAGGCTTCCATTCTTTTCTTCTAGCTTCCATTTCTTCTTCACTTACTAAAACATCTAATGTATTTGCATTGATATCAATCTTAATGATATCTCCCTCTTTTACAAGAGCAATTGGACCACCCACTGCTGCTTCTGGAGAAACATGACCAATCGAAGCACCACGAGATGCCCCTGAGAAACGTCCATCTGTAATCAATGCTACACAAGAACCAAGTCCCATACCTGCAATTGCAGAAGTAGGATTTAACATTTCTCTCATACCAGGGCCACCCTTTGGACCTTCATAACGAATCACAACAACATCCCCAGGTACAATCTTGCCACCCTTAATAGCATCAATGGCATCTTCTTCACAATCAAATACTCTAGCAGGTCCTTCATGTTGCATCATTTCAGGAACTACCGCAGAACGCTTTACTACACCACTATCTGGTGCTAAATTACCCTTTAATACAGCAATACCACCAGTTTCACTATATGGATTTTCAATTGGACGAATCACATTTGGATTTGTATTATATACGTTCTTAATATTCTCACCAACTGTTTTTCCTGTTACTGTCATTAAATCAAGATTTAATAAATTCTTCTTACTCAATTCATTCATAACAGCATAAACACCACCAGCTTCATTTAATTCTTCCATATAAGTATGACCTGCTGGTGCTAAATGACATAAGTTAGGTGTCTTTGCACTAATATCATTTGCAATATCTAAATTTAAATCAATTCCAACTTCATGAGCAATCGCCGGAAGATGTAACATACTGTTTGTAGAACAACCAAGTGCCATATCTACAGTTAATGCATTTCTAAATGCTTCTTCTGTCATAATATCTCTTGGACGAATATTCTTTTCATATAATTCCATTACTTTCATACCTGCATGTTTCGCAAGTAAAATACGATCCGAATATACCGCTGGAATTGTACCATTTCCTTGTAAGCCCATACCAAGTGCTTCTGTTAAACAGTTCATGGAATTTGCAGTATACATACCAGAACAAGAACCACAAGTTGGACAAGCCTTACATTCAAAATCTTCTAATTCTTCATCATTCATCTTTCCTGCACTGTGAGCACCTACTGCTTCAAACATAGAAGAAAGACTTGTTTTACTTCCATTTACTTTACCTGCAAGCATTGGACCACCACTCACAAAAATTGTTGGCACATTCAATCTTGCTGCTGCCATTAAAAGACCTGGTACATTCTTATCACAGTTTGGAACCATAACTAACGCATCAAACTGATGTGCCATTGCCATACATTCCGTGGAATCTGCAATCAAATCTCTTGTTACTAAGGAATACTTCATACCAATATGTCCCATTGCAATACCATCACAAACAGCAATTGCTGGGAATACAATTGGAGTACCACCTGCCATCGCAACACCAAGTTTTACGGCATCTACAATTTTATCCAAGTTCATGTGACCTGGAACAATTTCATTATAGGAACTAACAATACCAACTAATGGTTTCTTTTGCTCCTCTTTTGTAATTCCAAGTGCATGAAATAAAGAACGGTGTGGAGCTTGCTGTGCTCCTGTTTTCACTGCATCACTTCTCATAATTTTTTCTCTCCTTCTTCTAAAAAATGCCCCAAACAGTTTTCACCGAGGGCAAATTTCTTATTTAGACATAATACCACTAAACTCTCCAGATAGCAACACTTGCCTTTATTTTTTTAGCTATAATTTTTCACTTTAGTGTAGCAAAACACTAACGTATTGTCAAGCATATTTTTAAATTTTAATGCTCACTTCCCCAGAATGTAACAATTCTTTCTTTCCTGCTTTCTCTATCCATAAGTGCCCCATATCATCTAAATCTAATGCTTTTGCCTGATAACTACTTTCTGCAGTTCCAACAACTAGAATTTCTTTCCCAAGTAATAAAGACCGTTCTTTGCTTTCTTTTAAAAATCCTCCATCCTGTAAAGATGGATACCAATATTCTAATTCTTTTAAAATTTCTACAATTAATTCAGTTCTTGTCACAGTATACTTACACTCATTACAAACAGAAGTTGCAATCTCCTTTAATTCCTCTGGAAACTCTATTGTTCCAACATTCACACCAATTCCAAGCACTGCATAATCCAATGCTCCTGTCATTGTGTTAAATCCTGACTCTGCCAAAATTCCACAAACTTTTTTTCCATTTAAAAAAATGTCGTTCACCCATTTAATTTTTGCCTCTATTCCACTCACTTTTTCAATGGCTCTTGCCACTGCTACTGCTGCCATCGAAGTAATCCGCACCGACTTTTGTAATTCTATTTCTGGGCGAAGTAAGATACTCATATAAATTCCAGTATTCTCTGGCGAAAAAAAACTACGCCCTAATCTTCCCCTACCAGCACTCTGCTGATTCGCAATAATAACCGTTCCTTCCTTTGCTCCTTCTCTTGCAAGTTCCTTCAAATACCGATTTGTAGAATCCAATTCTGAAAAAACCTGTATTTTTGACACTAACTTACTATTTCCAATCTTTTCTACTATTTCTTCTCTTAACAAACCCATAAAAATTCTCCTATTTATTATTCAATTCCAAATCTCTTGTATAAAATAAAAAATCTGCTATACTAAACAAGAAAGGTGTGATTACTCATGAGAGAAATGGAATTTAAAATGGAACGTCCTGAACTTGCAAAAGTAGGTCAAGAAGTAGAAATCAGAGAAGGAACTCTTCCAAACTCTGTTTTTTACTATGTGATTGAACCTGCGGTCGCTATGTCTGGAAATTTTTCACTAGGCGCGCGTCTTTTTGCTAGAAAAGGAATCATTACTGACATCAAAGAAAATGCTAGAGGATTCTATGTCACTGTTTGCTTTGATGAATAAAACAAAAGGAGACTATCTTGCAAATTTAACCAAAGGAAGTTAAATTTACAAGACAATCTCTTTTTGTTTACTTTGCGGAATCAGAAAGTTTTTCTAGTGCTAAAGCCGTCTCTTCTTGTCCTATAATAATACCAAGTTCTTCTTTTAGGCGGTCTTCTACATTTTTCATATATCGTTCATCTGTTGCTGTAATCCGCTTTCCAGCGATTGCTCTTTTTGTTTTTCTTGCATATAGAGTTTTTAACAGAAGCAACCAACGATAACAATCTCCTGAATGTAATTCTGCCCGATAAATATGTTCACACTGTTTTTCATTTGTAATTGATAGCCCTTCATGTTCCCATGCCTTTTCTAATAATTCTTTTACTTTTTCCTTAGATAAAATTCGACGCATTCTTGTTTCTCCTGTTTCTATCGGAGAATAAATCCTACCATCTTTTTTACTTACAGGAATTAATAAATAACATGGTATATCTTTCCCTAATCCGGGCATTCCCTGTACAATTTCTTCTACTTTACATACACCACTATTTCCATATTGCACAAGTTCTCCTATTTGATACATTTTACTTTCCTCCATCTCGTACAAGAAGCACACACTTTCTATACATTCCTATTTTAACACGAAACTTTCTGAATTGTAAGTATTTTTTTCTTTTTTTTCGTACATTAATAATTTTTTTTATAACTATTCACACAGGATATATATTCTAGATGAAAATTCTCTTTATACTTTACAAAATAGAAAATAGTCTGTTAAAATTTTATAATAGTACATCCTAAATCAATGGCTTCTTTTTCCTCATGAGTAATAAGCAATACGATTTTTCCTTTTAGTTTTTCTTTTATCAAACATAAAACTATCTCTTTTGTTTTGACATCTAATCCTTGAAAAGGTTCATCCATCAATACAATAGCACCATCAAAAAGAATGGCTCGTCCAATCGCAACACGACGTTTCATTCCACCACTTAAGGAATACACTTTCTGCTTGGCACAGCCTGATAATCCTAGCTTATTTAACAATTCTGGTATTTCTTCTCTCTGCTTCTTTGTTCTACAAATCATCCGCAAATTTTTTTCTACTGTAAGTTGTTCACAAAGTCTATTTTCTTGAAATACAACGGAATACTTTTCTATTACATTTTCTTTTTGAATACTTCCGACATCTGGCTTCTCCACCCCAAGCACAATACGAAGTAATGTTGTCTTTCCAACACCAGAAGTTCCCATAATAGCTATTGGTTGTTTAGAAGTTAGTTCTAACGAAACTTGATTCAATACTAAATGTTTCCGATAGGCCTTTGTAATATCTTTTAATTTAATACTACTTTCATACTGTTTTTCTTTTTCTATTTGATTTTTTGTTACATAGGCTTTTGTTGTCTGTAAATTATTTATTACTTCTTCTTGCATTTGAACTTCTATCGTATCTTCTAGTTCTTTAACTTCTCTCTCGCTCGTTTCATATAATTTTTGCTCTAATAAACGAAGTAACCATAATACAAGAAATTCCGATAGAATACTAATACTAATAATAACAAAAGACCATGCAAATAATTCTGGCATTTCCAAATATATCTTTGCTTGATACAAATGATTTCCTATTG
>CALAEX010000141.1 GCA_937891165.1 uncultured Lachnospiraceae bacterium
CGTTAGTTGCACAGATACCTTCTGCTGCAATTCTGTCAGCCTTCTTAGCTGCCTTTGCAAGACCTTTTTCTCTTAAATATTCTACTGCCTTATCCATATCACCATTGGTTTCAGCTAATGCTTTTTTACAATCCATCATGCCTGCACCGGTCATTTCTCTTAATTCTTTTACCATGGATGCTGTAACTGCCATTGTTCTGTCCTGCTACTCAAAAAGTTACATTAACTTTCTTTTCGCTTTTCCTTTCCTAATTTTTATATATTTATTTTTTATAAGGCGTGCAAACTATGTCTGCACACCTCTATCCTAACATTTCATATACAAATTTTAAGATTACTCTGCGTCAGCTTCAACAGCTTCTTCTGTAGTATCTACAAATTCTTCACCCTGATTAGCTTCGATAACAGCATCTGCCATCTTAGCAACAATTAACTTAACTGCACGGATTGCATCGTCATTACCTGGAATAACATAATCTAATTCTTCTGGGTCACAGTTTGTATCTGCAATACCAATCAATGGAATACCAAGTGCATGTGCTTCCTGTACACAGATTCTTTCCTTCTTAGGGTCAACAACAAAGATTGCATCTGGAATCTTCTTCATGTTTTTGATACCACCAAGATTCTTCTCTAACTTATCCCATTCCTTCTTTAATTCAATCACTTCCTTCTTAGGAAGAACATCGAATGTACCATCTTCAGCCATCTTTTCAATTGCTTTTAATCTAGCAATTCTAGACTGAATTGTCTTAAAATTAGTAAGCATACCACCAAGCCATCTTTCATTTACATAGAACATACCACAACGTTCTGCTTCAGACTTTACAGAATCCTGTGCCTGCTTCTTTGTACCAACGAAAAGAACTGTACCACCATTTGCTGCAATATCCTTAATTGCATAGTAAGCTTCGTCAACCTTACCTACAGACTTCTGAAGGTCGATAATATAGATACCATTTCTTTCTGTGTAAATGTATGGAGCCATCTTAGGGTTCCATCTTCTTGTCTGATGTCCAAAATGAACACCTGCTTCGAGTAACTGTTTCATAGAAATTACGCTCATTTGTTTTCCCTCCATATGGTTAAATTCTTCCGTATGTTTCTTACTGAAAATAGACTATAAAAATCTTTATAGCACCCTATCCTCAATCGACATACGTGTTTTGTTATAGACACCATTGTCTACACACGTTTTTCACTATAACATAGAAAAATCAGAAAATCAAGCATTTTTTTTAATTTCGTTTACATTGGTGTTCCAACTTCAATTAAATTTCCATTTGGGTCATAAAAACGAAGTACTTTTTTTCCATAGGAATACTCCATCAATCGATGAACATATTTTATAGAGGGATACTGTATTTCTAATTTTTTTGCAAAATTCTCTATCTCCTTTTCTTCAAAATAAAGTTCACTTGCATTATTTTCCAAATAAATTTCTTTACAAATAGCTTCCCTCCATATAGTTTCTTCTTGTAGAACTAATCCTTCTGTCAATATTACATTGCTATCACTAGACCAAATAACTTCTAATCCGAACAAATCTTTATAAAATTTTTTGGATTCCTCTATATCTTTCACAACAATCAGTACATTTTTTAATTTCATTCTTCTTCTCCTAATTTTAATTTACATATAAAAATCTTAAAAACCTCGTATTAGTACTAAACACAATAGATGAACAGGATAAAAACCATAGTATATACCTTTTATTATGTTATTATATACTCCTTGTTTTCCACGATAAAGCCAAATAAAAAACAAAGCAAATAATGCAAATCCTTGACGCACCAAATAATACGTATTGCCAAATAACAAAATTTCATACGAATAGCCACTTAAGACTTCTATGTTAATGTAACTTAATAATAAAAATTGAGCACAAAAATTCCACCAATTTCTTCCTCTAAAAAAATAAAAAACAAGTATCGTAAACACTCCTGCATAATTATAATCTACCATAGTTACCAATCCTGCAATAAATGCTACTGCAATACTAGCAATTATTGTAGCAACTTTAAGCCATATACTATTTTTCTTTTTTATTTTCTCATTGATATAAATTAATCCTATTCCAATCAAAAAAGTCCATAGTACATTTTGATGTATTGGATAAAAAATACTACTTCCCATTAACAAATTAAAAGGAATTTCTGAAATAATCGCAAATATAAATAACCGTCCTATATACTTTTTCAAATTATGTGTATAAAAATATCCCTCCACAATTAAAAAAGCAAAGATTGGAAATGCAATTCGTCCAATGCACGTTAACCAATTATTTCCAGATATAACCGTTGCCCAAAGATGGTCACATAACATACATATCATTGCAATGATATGTAACATCATTGAAGTTATTTCTATTGAAATCTTACGCTTCATTTTCACATTCCTTTCCAATTTATCATAAACTTTCTCTTAATAAGCGTTTTTGCTCTAAAAATCTTCTTCCATATTTTAATTTTGCATATTCGGTTACTCGATTCATATAAATCACATCATATGCTCCACCAACAGCCCCAATAACAGGAATTCCCTGCAAGAACTTCATATATAACAATTCTTTAGATAAACTACCTGCTGCCACTTTTGCATGTTGTGCTTTTTCATATTCTATTGGTACATACGGTTCATTAATAAAACAATTAATCGTTTCTTCTATTTCAAAAAATTCCTCTCCATAAGCTGCTGCTCCTTGAATCAATAACAAAATAAAATATTGTTCTTGTTCTGATTCATATTTATACCCATAACTTAATGCAATTTCATAAATGCTACGAAATAACATACCTGTAAATATAGGAATGTCAGGCAATCCAATGCCTAATACCCCCATACCAATACCAGATATTCCAGATAACAGTACATTTTCTGTTCCTTTATTATTTGCCTGTTTAGAGAACGCTTTTAATGCTTTTCGGCTACGTCTTAAATCTTCTTCATATTCTCTTACTTTATAAACCGTTTCCATTTCTTTTTTCTCATAGGTCTTTTCAATCACTTTTGTTCCTTTTTCAAAAATCATTAAAAACGCTTTATAAAAAGCAGTATCTAATGTCTGTTGCAATTTTTCTGGTACTTTTTGTGCTAGTAGTTGATTTACTTTACTATCTTTTTTCTCTTGTTTACTTTTATATAATTTTGTTTCTTTTTTTAGTAATAACTCCCATTCTTTTTCTATTGGAGTTTTCTTTTTTTTCATCCCCATACGTTTCACTCCTTTTTCTATTATTTCTTTTTCATTGTAAAGCTAATACTATAATAGTTTTCTTCTTCCCTTACTTTACAAAATTTATCTCCTAAAACTTCATACACTTCATACCCTTCCATCTCCACATCACAAGTAACAACAATCCCTGCTCTTTCAAACGAAAAATCCTCAAAAGCATGTTTTTGTATATAATCTAACATTTCCTGTCTTTTCTGATAATCTAATATAGAAAATTCTTTAGAAGCTCCTACAAATGCTATAACTGCATTTTGCATAATATCTGTATAAGAACTTGCACTTGATTCTCTATTATACATGTCTACAAAAAAACTAACCTCTGTTACGATACAATCTGTTTCTATGATATTCATTTGTTTTGGATATATATAAGGCTCTCCATTCACATAAATTCTTACTATCTGCGATTGTTTTTCTTTCCATACACCATGTTCATTTAAAAATCTATCGTTTGTTCCATAAAACCAAACTACTCTGTTATAATTTTCAATAAACTCTGCTTTTGTAAGATTACCTCTATATTTTGGTACTTCTGCTCTATAATAAGAACATAGTAACACAAAACATAAACTAACAGCCACTAAAAAAGAAAAAACTATCTTCCAAATCTTTTTCTCTTTCATGACAAGAGAAGTATCTGCTTCATAATCCCAATCCATTAGTCCACCAACAGATGCATCCTCCACCATCTCTATAAATCTAAAAATACCCTTCAAACGATAATCTCCATGCCACAATGAAACAGCTCGTATCGTTCTACATCTTGCTTTTTCTATTGGAATCTTTCCACCTCTATCATATACTACAAAAATTCCAAAAAACCATTTACCCATTGTTGTTCCAAACAAATGCAACAAGATTGGTTCTAAACATAACATAAGAATAACTGGAACAATAAAAAATCCCATTAATAAACATCCAAACCACGTTTGACCCGACAATCCAATCCATTGATGTAGCAACAAAACAATAAGTACCCATACTGTAAAATAAACAAGATAATCTAATATTCTAGCAAATAATCGAAAAAACATTTTTCTTCTCTCACTCCCAACCTTTCCAAATATCAGGCAAAAATCCAATCGTTGCTTTCTTCCCATTTCTAACAAGTGGTGTTTTTAGTAACTGTTGATTTTCTAATACTTTTTGTTCTTTATCGGATTCTGATAAATAGTTTAACAGTACTAACATATCCTTTTCTTTACTATTGGTATCTATCATCTTATCAATACCACCCACTGCTTGCTTCACGCTAATAAACTCACCTTTGCTCATTCCTTTTTCCTTCAAATCAATAAATTGAAACTTAATTCCTCGCTCTTTAAAATAACGCTCCGCTTTCTTTGTATCAAAACACTTTTTTGTACCAAAAATCTGTATATTCATCTAATCTACTCCTACTCTTTTTTATTCCATCATAAATGTACTAAAATCATCAATATAATCATATTCACAATCGGCACTGTTACAGTATCATTTCCATGATGTGTAATTAACTCTGTATATGCTCCACATGGTGCTGTTAGAAGTGCCAAAACAACTGCCTGATACCATACCATATCTGTCAACAGTAATAAGCTTATCACTCCAACGAAACATTCTGTTACCATCATGGCAGCAGTACCTTCCCAACTCTTTTTTTCATCTGCAAATTTCAAATGCACTTTATGCTTTCCAAACCGTTTTCCAACGAGTGCTGCCATTCCATCTCCGCAACCCCACATTAAAATAGCAGTTACACCAAGCCATGATTTTCCCATTCCACCCCATGTAATAGCAATTATCACAGAAGTCATTGCAAATAAAAGCCATAAACTTTTTTTGATTTCTCCTTGTCTTCTTTGTACAAATAATTCATTATACCAACTAAACTTTTCTAACATTGTCAAAACAGGATAAATTACTGCTGCAAATACTAAAGACGCCACGCTTGCAGTAATCCAATTCTCTGCAAAAAACACAAAAGCAACAACGGAACAAAAAGCTGGAATATGTAACAACTTCCGAAATAATTCTCCTCGAATATGAACAACAAAAAATAAAATCAATAAGATGGCTACCGCACTACCAATAAAAATTAAATATTTTCCAAGACAAAGCAAAACTTCTACGACATAAGGAATCTTAGAAATGATATTCCAATAATGCAAACAAAGCATTGTTGCACCAAGTATTGTCAATACTACACCTGTGACTAATCCAACAATTCTAGTAGAAAAACGATTCGCAAACTGGGCTGACACCAACGAAGCAATAGTTGCGACTACAATACAAAGAATTAAAACATCGGCTCGTTCTAAGACAATAGCTGGTTCAATTATCATATGACTGATAGAAGCAATGAGTGCTGTAAATGTCATAATCAATGTACTCGTACCAACAGCACTTTTCATTGGCATACCAAGAAATGCAGTAAATACAACTAACATCATCATACCACCACCACTGCCAAAGAATCCTGTACCAAATCCAATCGTCAAACCAAAAAATAAAGAAATTGCAACACCTTTGATTCCAAGTTTTGCATCTTTTGATATCACTTCTTTTCGCTCCGTATCTGGTTTTACTAAAAAACGAATACCAATAAAAAATGTTAAAAATAAAGAAAATGTTCCTAACACTACATTTCCTGCCTTCCATGCCGCAATACTACCACCAATACACATGGATACAATACAAACTAACATAATAAAGCCATGTTGTAAATCAATATTTTTATGCTTGATATAAATAGATGTTGTTACTGCTGAACCTAAAATATCCGATGCCAACGCAATGGCGGTTGCTTGATATGCCCCTGTTTCTCCATGAAATGATGGACATAATACTAATAAAATCGGAACCATTACTGTAGCAGCAGAAAGTCCTGCCAAACCAGTTCCAACACCTGCTAACAAAGCTGCTATTACATACCAAAAATATTCCATTTTTTCTTCTCCATTTCAATCTTTTTCTTTATTATAACGAATCTTTTCCTATTTTGAAATCTTTTCTTACATAATTTATAGTTTTTTATGAAACTCTAATAATAATTCTATTGAAAACACAAAAAGGAGTCCGATATGTTATCTCTTTGGTCAGAAACGGTTACATTACCTACCTTTCCACCATTAAAAAAAGATGCTGTAAAAACAGATGTACTCATTATTGGTGGTGGTCTCGCTGGAATTTTATGTGCTTATCAATTACAACAAGCCAACATTCCTTATCTTCTTGTCGAAGCCAACACGATTTGCAGTGGAATTACAAAAAATACTACCGCAAAGCTTACGTCTCAACATGGCTTGCTATATCATAAACTAATGAAACAATATGGTTTAGAAAAAACTCAACTATATTTAGATGCCAATGAAGCTACTCTTGCAGAATATAAAAAACTATGTGAAACTATTGCTTGTGATTTTGAACAAAAATCTTCTTATGTATATTCTCTCAATAATAAACAATTACTAGAAAAAGAATTAGATGCTCTTGCTAAACTTATGTTTCCTGCAGGATATGTTTCTTCTGTACCACTTCCTATTTCTACAAAAGGAGCAATTACATTTCCAGCACAAGGACAATTTCATCCATTAAAATTCTTAGCAGAAATCTCTAAATCACTTCATATTTATGAACATACAAAAGTACAAGAATTAATTGGTACAACTGCAACGACAAACTATGGCAAAATTATAGCAGACCACATTATCGTTGCAACACACTTTCCTTTTTTAAATAAACATGGTAGTTACTTTTTAAAACTATATCAACATCGTTCCTATGTACTTGCATTAGAGAATACTTCCCTAATACAAGAGATGTATGTAGATGAATCCGAACAAGGCTTATCTTTTCGTCCTTATAAAAATTATGTGCTTCTTGGTGGAGGAAGTCATCGAACAGGTAAACAAGGAGGAAGTTTTTCAGAACTTCGAAATTTTACAAAACTACATTATCCAAAAGCAAAAGAAGTGGCACACTGGGCAACACAAGACTGTATGACACTTGATGATATTCCCTACATTGGACATTACTCCAAACATACTCCAAATCTTTATGTCATTACTGGCTTTAATAAATGGGGCTTTACTTCTGCCTTAGCGGGAAGTCATATTCTTTGTGATATGATTTTAGGAAAGCAAAACCCTTATGCAACTATTTTCTCTCCTTCTCGCTCTATGCTAAAGCCACAACTTTTTATCAATGCAGGAGAGTCCACTCTCCATCTTTTAATGCCATCGAAAAAACGCTGTCCACATTTAGGATGTGCCCTTACATGGAATCCAGAAGAACACTCTTTTGACTGTCCATGTCATGGTTCACGATTTACCGAAGATGGAAAACTAATTGATAATCCTGCAACGGACGATTTAACACCATAAAAAATTCTACTGACAAAATACAAATTTAGATATTATTTGAAAATAACCTCTCTAAATTTATACTTTGTCAGTAGACTTGTCTTTTAATTTCACATTTATATTCTCACTTGATATAATAACGCATAACGTTGACCAGAATATTGTTCTTTAAATATATGTATCATTAATTCTATCTGACGCATTTCACCATTTATTTCATGATCTACCATAAATCTCTTAGTAAATCGTTCCTTATCTATCGTTTCTTTCCATTCCGTATCTTCTAAACTAGAAACAATTTTCTCTGGAAGCGTCATATCCTCATTCCAAATACCACCTGTTTTTAATATTTGAGCGTTTTCTACATCTAATTCTGCATATGCGATTGTTTCGGAAAGCAGTGCGTCACAGAAGTTATTTAAACGTATATTTTCTATTTCTATCTGTTCTTCTATATCTGATGTTACAATAGATTTTCTTCCTAACATCATACTATTCCAAAACTCTGCTAACTGCAACCGTTGATAATACTCTGGCTCTCCACTATCAATATAGAGTTTCTCAAATTCTTCCTTTGGACAAGGTTTTGAAAATAAATATCCTTGCATTAAATAGGTATTCAACTCTCCTAAAACCTTCATTTCCTCTTTTTTCTCTACGCCTTCACAGCAAACTCGAATATTAGCATCCTTTGCAAGTTCTAACACATTACTAACCAAATGATAGTTATAAGAAGCAAACTGAATTCCTGTAACAAAACAACGGTCTATCTTAATCTCATCAATTCTAAGTTCCTTTAAATAAGCAAGACTAGAATATCCTGTACCAAAATCATCTACAGAAATTTCAATTCCCGTTTTTTTCCATCGTTCAAATACTTCATTATAATGAACAAAATCTTGAAGTTGTTTACTTTCTGTTACTTCTAATGTCAAAGCTTCTCCTGGCAAACCACTTACTTTTAAAATATCTAATACATCATCAACAATATCTTCTTGCTCTAACTGCACATAAGAAACATTGACACTAACATGAACATTTGGATTCGTTTTTCTCCATCTCTTACAATCACTTAATGCTGTTTCCAAAACCCATAAACCAACTGGATAAATCAATCCTGTATCCTCTAATAATGGAATAAATTTATCTGGAAAAACAACACCTTTGGTTGGTGATTTATAACGCAACAATGCCTCTGCTCCATACAAATGATAACCTTCTGATTTTACCTGCGGTTGATAGAAAAGATAAAATCCTGCATAATCATTCTTAATACTCCATTTAATTTCTTCTAATAATTCGATTTCTGCGAGTTTTTCTTGAAAATCTTCTTTAAAGAAGAACGTAACTTGGTCTTTACCATTTCTCTTTGACTTATCTAGGGCACTTTCTGCATACTGATATATTAAATTTTTGTCTTTAATTGGCAGGTCAGAATAATAAACAACACCTGCGGAAGCAGTACAATCCTCTGGCAATTTCTCTCTAATTTTTTCATAAATGATTTCTACTGCGTCCCTATTACTTCCATATAAGTGAATTGCAAACAAATCGCCGTCCAAACGATAAATTTGTAAAACACTACCCATAACATCTTCTAAAACATCTGCTACTTGCCTTAATATTTTATCACCATATTTACGACCAAAATGAATATTGATATTTTTAAAATCATCAATACCTAATACCATTAAAAATCCTGGTTCATTTGTAGCAAAAATTTCATCTAAATCCTCAAACATTTTTACTTTATTAAATTTTCCTGTCAAAGAATCTACTTTTTGACGGAATGCTGTATCAGAAATTCTGCCCAGCATAATAAAAGGACGACCTTCTTCATCTAATTGTACATTTCCATTACAAGTTACCCAAAGCATGTTATCCTTTAGGTCAACCCAACGACATTCTACATTACAAGTAGTACTCTTACCTATTTGTACTTGTCTAAATTCTTCTTGTAACATCCACCTATCATTTGGATAAATTACATCTAATATTTCCTCTACTGTACAATAAGGAACTCCTTTGTTCTGTAAATCGTAACGTTCATCTATTTGTCCTGAAATCCAAACTTTATTTTTGGTAATTTCCCACACAAAAAGATAATCATCGGTGCTTTTATTTAGTGTGTTTAAAATTTTAATATAACTCTCCATACCTGTCCCACTTTTCCTTATCAAACACTATTTTTTATCTTTTTAAACAGAACTCACACTCAATTTTTCCAACTTTTTACATTATTTACTTATAATAAAAGATGTTTCTGAGTGCTATCTATATTATATCTTTTTTGTTCCAAAAAGTCACGCATTTTCTGAAAGAATCGTAAGATTTTTATCACTTTTTTACCATATATCAAATTATATATATTCTTTTACTTTGTAAAGCACTTTTATTTTATAAAGAAACTTTTATGCGTTAATTTAACAAAATATTTTCTAGAAAAAAAGGGTAGATTCCTCTACCCTTTTATGTAAAAAATTAAATTTATTATCATTCTTACTAATTTATAATTCTTGATTACAAATCAGAATTATTTGTAATTTACAATAACAAACAATTTACACAAACCATTCTAAAATTTCCTTTATTTATGCAGGTTTGCGAGGTGTGATATCACCTTTTTTTCAAAAAGTGATACCAAAACGTGATATCAGACACATTACACAACACGGCATAAACATTTTAAACATCACTCCTTGGATTAATTATACCTTAGTAACAGAGCTTTGTAAAGCAAATGCACAGCAACATCCGAACAAATTTTCTTATTTATTTTGAATCCCTCGGTCTATATAAAATAAGAATTCCTTTCCATTTCCATTGTATAAATTTTTATCTATTATGAGTAAACCCCAAATTTTTCCCTCTATAGTATTGTAGAACAGTTACATGATTTACTTGGTAATTTTCTTTTCCACGTGTAATGTACCTCTGTTCCCCGAACCCATAATTGACATCTTCAACAAGGAGGATTTTATGTTCCCTAATACTACCCCAAAAAACACCATTGAACCAAAGGATATCTACTACGGTAAAAAAGAAATCATGGAAATCTTTCATTGCGAAAGCGATAAAGCTTTAAAAATCCTTAAAATCATGTTTCAAATGCGTGAAGCAAATAAAATCGGCAGAGAATATTATGTCAGCAAACAAGCGCTTGAAAAATTTATGGATGATATGAAAGGAAAAGCAATTTATATCTAATTCCTTAATGTACAATGAATGCAACTATTGACTTAAGCTCCATTCTATACCCAATTGTATATTTCTTAGGAGCTTCCTGTATAATTTAAATATAAGGAATTTCAAGAAAGAAGGTTGAGAAAAAAATACCTCAGTGTAAAATAAGATTACTGACTTTGCGGGTTAGTAAAAAATCTTAGGAAACAGAGAGGTATCTGAAATGAATTATAACACACAAAACGCAAAAATTAAATCCATCACTGAGAAAACTTTAATTGTTGGTATTGATGTAGGAAGTGAAACTCACTTTGCAAGAGCATTTGATTGGAGAAACTACGAGTATTCTAAAAAAGCATTCGAATTTAGCAATACGGAAGAAGGATTTTTAAGCTTTCAAGCATGGATGAAGGAACTCATGAAGCAATACGGCAAGGAGGTTGTGATTCCAGGAATGGAACCGACAGGGCATTACTGGTTCTCTCTTGGAAAATTCCTGCAGGACAACGGAATGAAGCCAGTACATGTCAATCCCCACCATGTGAAGAAATCGAAAGAACTAGATGATAACAATC
>CALAEX010000142.1 GCA_937891165.1 uncultured Lachnospiraceae bacterium
AGTCCCACTAAGCTCGAAACTACCTCGCTAAGTGGGAACGTCTCTTTACGGTCCTTCTTCGTATTCTAACTGGAGTAAGATGTTCGCTAAAGTTTTCTAAATACTGTGAAAATAATCCTTTAAAATGAAATTTCACTTCTAAAATTTTATAAAGAAAAAAGATTATCTGCCAATTTATTCAGTTCTTCTGTATTCTTTTTGTCCATTGTCGAATAAATAGTAATTATAGGTTCTATCCATTGTATGTTTTTACAAGAACCTAACATTTTTTTCATTACATCGGCAGCAGTAGGTCCCCAACTTCCATTTTCTATAAGCACTACTGTCCTATTTTGAAAACTACGCTCCGCTAAATTACTTAAAAATTCTCTCATTGGTGGAAATACTACTCCATTATAAGTGATAGAAGCTAATACTAATATTCCATGTCGAAATGCCTCTGCTATTGCTTTTGACATATCATCTCTGCAAAGGTCTATTATAGTAATAGAGGAATGTCCTTTTTCTTTTAATCTTTCTTCTAAATAATCCACCGCTTTTTTTGTATTTCCATAGACAGAAGCATACGCAATCACAATACCTTTATCTTCTGGTTGATAGGAAGACCATGCATGATATAGATTCAAATAATAGTCAATATTTTCTTTTAACACTGGTCCATGTAAGGAACAAATCTTTTGAATTTCAAACTCTGATGCTCTTTTTAACAATTTTTGTACAGGAACTCCAAACTTTCCAACAATTCCAAAATAATATCTTCTTGCCTCCTCCACCCAATCCTGATTTGTGTCTAATGTTCCGAATGTTCCAAATGCATCCGCAGAAAATAATATTTTTTCATAAGAATCATATGTCATCATTACTTCTGGCCAATGTACTAATGGTGCTGCAATAAAATTTAATATATGCTTTCCTAAAAATAAAGAATCTCCGTCTGCTACTATTTTTCTTCTTGTTTCATATTCTTTATGAAAAAATCCACGCATCATAGCAAACGCTTTTGCAGACGCTACAAGTACAGTATTAGAATACTTTCGCATAAAATCGGCAATACTAGCTGAGTGGTCTGGTTCCATATGCTGTACAATCAAATAATCTGGACTTCTCCCCTGTAACACTGATTTCACATTTTCTAACCATTCTTCTGTAAAATTAACATCTACCGTATCCATCACTGCAATTTTCTCATCCAAAATCACATAAGAATTATAAGAAACTCCGTTCGGAACTTGATACAATCCTTCAAATAAGTCAATCTCCTTATCATTTACTCCTACGTATACAACATCACTGCTAATTTCCATCTTGTTTCCTCACTTTCCTAAGAATAAAAAAATGCTCGCAATCCTGCGAGCACTTTTTTAACAACCCGTCATTATTCTTATGATTTCCTTATCTGTTTCTTTCATACCTACACTACCTAATCTTCCAATATTTACTAATGTATTTTCTACACCTTTAGATACTAGACCATCACCACCATAAAATTGCTGTCCAGAAAGAAACATTTCATATCCAAAAATACCTGCATCTACCGCAGATGCAATTTTTCCTGCACAAGAAGCTTTTGCACCATCACAGACAATTCCAGATACAATCGCCAGTGCATTAACAAGTGTATGTGCTACCGCATGATAATCTCCGCCTAGCAAATAAGCAATACCACAACCTGCACCACATCCTGCACTAATTGCCCCACAATAAGCAGATAATCTTCCAATTCCCGATTTTTGATGAATCGTAATTAAATTAGATACGACTAATGCACGATATAATTCCTCTTCTGTCTTTTCATATCCCTTTGCATAAATAATGACTGGTAAAGAAGCGGTCATTCCTTGATTTCCACTACCAGAATTGATAATCACTGGTAATTCACAACCACTCATTCTTGCATCGGAACCTGCTGCCGCATATGCTTTTGCCTTCGTTCGCAAATCATCTCCATGTCGTTCTAACAATACACTTCCTACATTTGCACCCCAAGAATTTTTTAACCCTTCTTCTGCGATTGCCATGTTATAGGTAATCTGACGGTCTAATACTTCTTTTATATCTGCAATATCTACCATATTGGCAAATTCTATAATTTCTCGAATGGTTAAAAGACTTTTATCTGCTAACGAAGCTTCTTCGGTTGCTTTTACTTCTCCTGCTTTATAGAGAATTTCACCATTTTTCTCAATTAAAACAATATTCGTATGATATCCACTAATTCTAACACTTGCACTTTGTTCCTCATCTATTAAAATCACATGAATATCTAGTGCTTCTTCACCTTCTGTTGGTTTTATCTCAATCGAACATTCTTCTAAAAAAGTACGCATCTCTTCTTTTTGTTCTTCGGTTACTTCCGAAATTACTTCTAAAATCTTTTCTGACTTACCACCAACAATACCAGCAACAGCAGCAGAAGCAATGCCTTTTAAACCATTTGTATTTGGCACAATCACACTTTTTACATTTTTCACAATATTTCCACTGACATATAATGTCATACTCTTTGGCATACTACCAAGCACATCTCTTGCCTTTGCTGCCGCATAAGCAATTGCAATTGGCTCCGTACACCCCATAGCTGGCACAAGTTCTTCTTTTAGTATTTCAATATAAGTAGAATAAATTCTATCGTTTTTTGTCATCTATTTTTCCTCAATTATATTTCTTTAGTTACTAGAAGTTGGTATGTATGGAAGCAAAGAACCTGCTACTTTATTGATTGGCATTGTTTGAATCCATACTTTTCCAGGACCAGAAACTACAGTATTAAACAAACCTTCTCCACCAAAAAGTTTATTTTTTAAACCGGGAACTTGTTGAATTTCCATATCACAAGTGGCGTCCATTGCAGCTAAATAACCAGTATCTAATACTAATTTTTCTCCTCTTTGTAATTCATATTGTAAAAGAGCACCATCTACTTCAATAAATGCTGTACCATAACCAGATAACTTCTGTAAAATAAATCCTTCCCCGCCAAAAAAGCCTGCACCAACTTTTTTCTGAAAATGAACACTTAATTCTACGGTACTTTCTGATGCAAGAAAACCTGATTTTTGTACAATTAACTCTCTTCCTGGAGAAATTTGTACCGCTTCAATCGAACCAGGAAAACTAGAAGCAAACGCAATCATACCTTCGCTACCCTTTGCAGTATAAATATTGCGGAAAATGGATTCCCCAGAAAACATTCTGCCAAATGCCTTTCCTAAACCACCTGCTTCTGTTTCCATTTGCATATTTGGTGACATAAAACTCATCGAGCCACGCTCTGTAATCATCTTTTCTCCTGCTTGCAAATAACAAATTGCGACTGGTAAAGAATCTCCCTTAATTTCGTATCTCATAAACTTTTCTCCCTTTTCAAATCCATTTACTAAAATATTATTTAGTCAAGTAACATTATAGCACAGTACAGTGCTAAATAGCAAGAAACCATTACTTAATGTCTAAAAAAAGCTTGCTTCTCTTATCTTTCTTAATGTATAATAATTTTACAAAAATACAGTTGATTGAAGGAGGTACTTTTCCCATGATTTCTCCAATTGGAAATAGTTATGGTTATTATACACGCAGTTATGCATCTGGAGCTACGATTGGTGCAGCTCGTACTGCTATGAGCAATACGCTTCATGATGACTGGACATCCGTCCCTCCTGTCGATGATGTGCCAGAAGTTCCTTCCAATGAAGAAACCGAGCGAGTGGAACGGACTCCTGAAGAAATGCAACAGGACCGCAGAGATGCGTATGAAATTATGAATTCTTTAAACCCAAGAAATGCCGAACATCTCAATGCTCCATTAGATTTTATGACAAAATCTCCATTTCAAGCAGAAGTTACGGATACAACAAAGAAAACTGAAAAATCAGAAAATACAGAAGAATGTGAAACTTGTGAAAAAAGAACTTATGTCGATGGTTCTAACGAAGAAGATGTCTCCTTTAAAACACCAGGACATATTTCACCAGAAGCATCCGCTTCGGTAGTATCTGCCCACGAATATGAACACGTAAGAAATGCCATGCAAGAAGATAAAAAAGAAGATGCTGAATTAGTGAATGTTTCGGTTTCTTTAAAAACAGCAATCTGCCCAGAATGTGGAACTTCTTATGTTTCAGGCGGAGAAACCCGTACTACCATGCGATATGGTACAGAACAAAATGCCTACGAAAAACAACAACGAGCTTATGAAAACTATATTGCTGGTGCAAATGGACAACTAAACATAGCTGCTTAATTCCCCTTTATCTTAAAACAGGAGATATTGCAAAATAAAACAAGTCTTTGAACTATTCTGCAACATCTCCTATTCTATCTTAATTTTGAAAAAGAGTAGTATTACTATATGTATTAAGAAATTCTAATCCTTTCAGTGATTACATCTTTTGAATTATCTCCTACCATAATATCAAATAAACCAGCCTCAAAAACAAATTCTTCTTCTGCATTATAAAATGAAAGCATTTCTTTTGTAATTTCAAACTCTATCTTCTTTTCTTCCTTTGGTAATAAAGAAACCTTTTGGAATCCCTTTAATTCTTTTAATGGTCTTACTACACTACCTGATACATCTCGAATATAAAGCTGTACTACTACTTCTCCTACTAGTTCACCTTCATTTTTTACAATAACTGATGCTTTTAATGGATTATCACTATCAATCACGCCCTCTAACTTATAATTAGAATAGGTATACTTTGTATAGCTAAGTCCATATCCAAATGGATAAAGTGGTTCATTCGGACAATCCAAATATCTAGAAGTAAACCAATTTTCTTCATCTATTTTTGGTCTTCCTGTGTTATAACCATTATAATATATTGGAATTTGTCCAACATTCTGTGGAAAACTCATACTTAATCTTCCTGATGGATTTACTTTACCAAATAAAATATCCGCTACCGCAGTTCCACCTTCTGTTCCAGGAAACCAAACTTGTACTACCGCATCCGAATCTTCTAAAATAGGTGTGATTTCCATTGGGCGACCTGTTACTAATAAAGTAACTATTTTCTTTCCAGCTCTTTTCAAAGAATGAATTAATTCTTCTTGATTTTTTGATAATCTAAGACAAGTTTTACTTGTAGCTTCTCCGGTCTCCCATTCTGGTTCTCCTACTGCTACAACACAAACATTACAACTTTCTAATTCCTTTACTGCCATTTCTATTGTATTTGGAATATCTTTTTCTCTTCTAACAAATGGTGTTGTCATAGAAGTAACTAACAACTTTCCTAATACATGACACATTCCTTCTTCTATTGTAATAGCATCTTCTGCTTTTCCCATACAATGCCATCCACCAAGAATATCCCCTGTAGAAGCCATCGGTCCTGCTAAACCAATCGTTTCATCCGTTTTTAATGGAAGAACTCCTTCATTTTTCAATAATACCATACTACTTGTGGCTAATTTTCTTGCAATTTCTCTATGTTCTTTACAGCAAAGCAATTGTTTTTCTAATACAGGGTCTGCTCCTTTATATGGATTTTCAAATAATCCTAATTTATTTTTTAATTCTAATACTCGTATTACACATTCATCAATATCCGCTATAGACAATCTGCCTTCTTCTACTAACTTTTGCAGAGACTTTGCATAAACACCGGACATCATTTCTATATCTAAACCTGCTTTAATACACTTTTCTCCTGCTTCAAATTCATCTGCTGCCACACTATGATTTATCGTTTCATCTACAGCACTATAGTCTGATATAACAACTCCTTGAAAGTTCCATTCCTCTCTTAAAATTTTGCGTAACAAATACTTCGAACAAGTTGCTGGTACACGTTCTATAACATTAAATGATGACATAATAAGTGCTGCTCCTGCATCAATTGCTTTTTTATATGCTGGCAAATAAAAATCTCGCAACACTCCTTTAGACATATCTACCGTATTATATTCTCTGCCACCTTCTGGTTGTCCATATCCAGCAAAATGTTTCACACAAGAAGCCATTCTATCTTTCTTAGAAACATCTTCCCCTTGATATCCTCGAACCATTGCCGCTGCTACAAGTCCTGCTAAATAAGAATCTTCTCCCGGAGATTCCATTACTCGACCCCATCTTGGGTCTCTAACCAAATCTGCCATTGGAGAAAAAGTTACATGAATTCCTGCCGCAGAAGCTTCTTTTGCCGCTATATAAGCAGCTTCTTCAATCAATTCTAAATCAAAACTGCACCCCTGTGCTAAAGGAATTGGAAAAACGGTTGAAAATCCATGAATGACATCATCCATAAATATCAATGGGATTTTTTTCTCTGATTTCTCTAAAAATTCTTTTTGTACCTTTCTTACATATTCTGCACCCTTTGTTCCAAGCACAGAACCTGTCATTTTTAATTCTTCTTCAGTAAATGACCACTCCCTAAACGGACCTGTTAAATTTGTCAACTGAGTATGAAAAATCAGTCCAGGTACTAATTGTGTTAATTGCATTGCTTTTTCTGTCATTGTCATTTCTTTTACTAAATCAAATAGCTTCTCTCTGTCCATTTTTTATCCCTTTTCTACATTCAGAAAAATTTCGTCCAACCACAAATGATGCATGGAATATTTTTCTTATTGTTCAATTGCTGGTGTCCAATATTGTTGATTGTAAATATCTGTAAAACGATAAGTGACTCGTACAGCACCTTCTCCTACATCCACATTGCTAATTGTCATATCTTGTGTTACTGTCATTTGTTCTCCTAAATAATAACTATCTATATATTCCCCATGATAAGAATAGTAGTCACATAAGAAATCTAATGTATCACCTACTTGTAACTGACTCATACCTTTTGCTATAGTTTCTGTTTCACCCTCTACATAATCAGTACGAGCCCCTGCAATATATCCATATGGATGTTCGTTGTCAAATACTAAAATTAAATTTACACGCTCTCCATTTAATAAAGCAGGCACATGACCCGTAATTGTATAATTATCGCCATCTATTACCGTATCTAAATAGTAGTATGCTACAGGTTGTCCATTGATAGCAAGCCAAGTACGGTCTGTTTCTCCAATTAAGCAACCATTTTCATCAAACTCAAACACATTATCTAAACCTAAATCAATAAAGCCTTCTCCATCATCATAGAACATATTAAGTTCCAAACTATGTACTAAATTCCACTGTTCTTCACTCAGCTTCAATTTGTTATTTTCCCATACGAAAGCAGAAGCATCAAAATAATTATCAGACAAATATTCCGCCATTGTTTCTGTATCCATTGTATTTTCATTCAAAAAGTCTGTGTTTGACTTATCTAAACCAACGATATTTCCAACTTGACTGCTTAAAAAACTACCTAACATTTGTGCAATCATTTCCGAACTACCACCACTACTAGAACTTCCACTATTCAATAAAGTACCAAGCAATGCAGGTAAAGGAGAAGATGTACCACCGGTTGCTGTCTGACCACCAACTTCTAAACTAGCAAACGCCTGAATACAACGAGCATATTCCTCATCCATGCCAATCGCTTCATAAGTATCTACTACTTCATCTACCGAAGATACTTTCTTATAAGGGAAGTAAATAGATAATCCATATGCATTTGTCATATTGCTAGAAGTACGATTATATTTTACGGTACTAAGTAAAGCTTTAGCTAAATCCTCACCTTCTTTTGTACCTAAATTGTTTGCTAAATGCACTAAATCTACTTGGTCTATTGATTGTGCAAATTCTCTGGAACGATAACGTGCATCCGATACCGTTTTATATTCTTTATTTTGAATCATTTGACTTGCAGACTTAGAAAATTCCTTTAATTCTTCTGGTACTGTCATTTCTAATTCTGCTAAATCCACCACAGATAATGTCGTTTTTTGCCCCCTGCATTCTCTCGCACAAGTATCTACAAAATCATCTACGATATTTTTTCCAATCTCAATCGTTGGCATAGAAGTATTTTTTGCTAAATTTGTCAACCAATTGGTATAATACCAACCTACCCCCGGTTCTGTTTCTTCGGAAGCAATTAAATAGTCCGCATATGGTGTCAACATCAATGCTGTTTCTAAAGTAGCCATCAAACAAGCATCAAACCCAATAAAATCAAAGGTCACATTTGCTTTTTTCAATGCTTGATTGATTTCAGCTAAATCCATAGAACCACTATTGCTATACTTTTCATCATAACCATAACCACTAATTGAGCCACCGCCATGATCCCAGAAAATTAACTGATTACGATTCGCTGGAAAGTTTTTATTACACCACTGAATAAAACTAGTCAATGTATTTGGGTCTGTCATTGGAACCGAACCTGCATCTTCTACTAAAAGACGTAATTTACCATCTACTACTTGATATATCTGATTTACTTCATTACTCACTACACTATTACGCCAACTTTTACAGCCACCCGTATACACAATCAGATTTACTTTGTCTCCTAAATCCGCTGCTAACATCTCCTGTAAATCAGAAGTACCCATACCTGCACGGGATTCCAAGTCCGTACCACACATATATACCATAATCGTTACAGTGTCTTGATTATTCCCTAAAATTTTAGTTCTTTTCTCTCTTGCTGTGGATGCTACTGATGTGTTGAGTTTTGCTACATTACTCTCTAACTCCCAACCATTACTTGTAGTACCACTATTTAACATACCACTAAGACCTGAAAGACTACCTACAATATCAGATAAATTTGTATTTATGCCACCATTAGTAGCATTTTGTGACTCATTACCAACGATAGATTGTCCACTATCGGAACTCCCACCTAAAAGACTAGCAGCACCACCGCCTCCACCAAGTAAAGCTACCACAAGCAGAATAATTTTAAGTAGTGGACTTTTTCCACTTGAAGAACGAGTTACTTTGCTAGAAGAAGTACCCTTATTATTGCTAGAATGACTACTGCTTCCTACTGGACCAGTACCTAGACCAGAACCACGCTTTTTTACACCCTTACTATTTCCAGTAACATTTTTTTCTCTGGATTTGGGTCTATTATTTTCCATCCTTTTCTCTCCTTTATATATTTTTTATTTAATCATTGCAGCTATAAAAACAGATAATATCATTATAATTACAATTCCAACATATGTCATAAGCATCGTTTTTTGTTTTTTCGCAACTGTTTTTGAATCATCTTCATCCTCTTCATCCTTGGCGTGATCCAGCTCGTCATGGAAAGCGGCATCATGGAAGATATCGTCAACTGGGTGCAGAAGACCTTCATCAAGACGGCCCGTCAGGCCGAGATCACAATCATCGCCTCCACGGTGCTGATCACCATCCCCATTTCCAGCTCCATCGGCCATGCCATTGGCCTGGGCCTGATCGCCTTCATTTTCGACACCTTCGGCGGTGTTATGGTTGCCAAGCTGATGAACCTGTTCACCAAGGAGAAGATCAATCCCATGATCGGCGCAGCCGGCATCTCCGCTTTCCCCATGTCCGCCCGTGTTGTCCATAAGATGGGCCTGGAGGAGGATAATCAGAATTTCCTGCTGATGCATTCCATCGGTGTCAACGTTTCCGGCCAGATCGCATCCGTCA
>CALAEX010000143.1 GCA_937891165.1 uncultured Lachnospiraceae bacterium
TGACTACAGTATTTATGCTTACTGTAATACGGATGTAGGAGATGTATTTGCAGAGGATAAGGTTGGTTATTATTTTCATTATGTAAAATATGGAAAAGCAGAAAACCGTACTGCTGCCACTTATATACCACCATCGGAACCAAGTGTAACCCCAACACCAACGGGAGCACCACAAGTTACAACAACACCAACTCCAACGAATACACCAATACAAGAAACGGACGAAAAATATTTTAAATATTCTATTATTGGTGAAAAAGCAGTAATTACAGGAATCTTTTCTTGGGGTTTGACTTTGACAGAAATTGTTGTGCCACAAAAAATTAAAGGATATCCTGTAACATCCATTGATGAAGAGGCGTTTGTTGATTGTAGAAATCATATACGCAGTATCACTATTCCAGATGGTGTAACATGGATAGGTGATAGGGCGTTTGCTTATTGTAGTAGTCTAACTAGTATAAGTATTCCAAGTAGCGTAACATCGATAGGGGATGGGGTATTTGAAAATTGTAGTAGTTTAACTGAGATAGATATTCCAAGTAGCGTAACATCGATAGGGGGATATGCATTTCATAATTGTAGTAGTTTAACTGAGATAGATATTCCAAATAGCGTGACCATCATAGGACCTTTTGCATTTTCGGGTTGTAGTAACTTGAGTAGTATAAATATTTCAGATGGCGTGGCTTCTATTTGGGAGGGGGTATTTTATGGTTGTAGTAGTTTAAGCAGTATAAGTATTCCAAATAGTGTGACTTTTATGGGGAATGGGGTATTTTATGATTGTAGTAATCTAAGTAGTATAAGTATCTCGAATAGTGTGACCTCCATAGGAAGATATGCATTTTATAATTGTAGTAGTTTAACTGAGATAGATATTCCAGATAGCGTGAGGACCATAGGAGCTTCAGCTTTTTCTAATTGTAGTAATTTAAGTAGTATAATCATTCCAGATAGTGTGACATCGATAGGGGATGGGGTATTTGAAAATTGTAGTAGTTTAACTGAGATAGATATTCCAGATAGCGTGAGGACCATGGGAGCTTCTGCTTTTTCTAATTGTAGTAATTTAAGTAGTATAATCATTCCAGATAGCGTGAGGACCATAGGAGCTTCTGCTTTTTCTAGTTGTAGTAACTTGAGTAGTATCACTATTCCAAAGGGTGTAACTGTGATCAGTGATGGAATATTTTCATATTGTGGTAGTTTAAGTAGTATAAGTATTCCAGAGGATGTGACATCAATAGGAGCTGAGGCCTTTGCGTATTGTAGTAGTTTAAGTAGCATAAGAATTCCAGAGGATGTGACATCGATAGGGGATGGGGCATTTTCGTGTAGTAGTTTAACTGAGGTAGATATTCCAGATAGCGTGAGGACCATAGGAGCTTCCGCCTTTTCTAGTTGTAGTAATTTGAGTAGTATCACTATTTCAAATAATGTAACATCGATAGGGGAGTATGCCTTTGCGTATTGTAGTAGTCTAAGTAGTATAAGTATTCCAAAGGGTGTAACAGTGATTAGTGATGGAATGCTTTCAGGATGTAGTAGTTTAAGTAGCATAAGAATTCCAGAGGATGTGACGTCGATAGGTGATATGGCATTTTATGGATGTAGTAGTTTAAGTAGCATAAGTATTCCAAAGGGTGTAACAGTGATTAGTGATGGAATGCTTTCAAAATGTAGTAGTTTAAGTAGTATAAGAATTCCAGAGAATGTGACATTGATAGGGGATGGGGCCTTTTCGTATTGTAGTAGTTTAAGCAATATAAGAATTCCAGAGAATGTGACGTCGATAGGCAATAAGGCATTTTTGAGTTGTAGTAGTCTAAGTAGTATCACTATTCCAAGTAGTATAACATGGATAGGTGATATGACTTTTTCAGGATGTAGTAGTTTAAGTAGTATAAGTATTCCAGAGAATGTGACGTCGATAGGTGATATGGCATTTTATAGTTGTTATAGTCTAAGTAGTATAAGTATTCCAGATGGTGTAACATGGATAGGTGATAGGGCGTTTGCTTATTGTAGTAATCTAAGTAGTGTAAGTATTCCAAATAGTGTAACTTCGATAGGTGATAGGGCGTTTGCTGGTTGTGGTAATCTAAGTAGTATAAGTATTCCAGATAGTGTAACCTCCATTGGTAATTATGCATTTTCAGAATGTGGTAATTTAAGTAGTATAAACATCTCCAATAGTGTAACTTCGATTGGTGAGTATGCATTTTCTGATTGTAGTAGTTTAAGCAGTGTGAGTCTTCCAGAAAGTATGATAGAAATTAGAGGAGGTACATTTGCAGGTTGTAGTAGTTTAAGTAGTGTAACTATTCCAAAGAATGTGACAAGTATAGGAGACTATGCCTTTTACGGTTGTAGTAATTTAAGTAGTTTATATATTCCAGAAAGTGTAATAAAAATTAGTAATTGGGGGACTTTTTCAGGATGTGAGAATCTTATTATGGTAACTCCAGTTGGTTCTTATGCAGAAACTTATGCGAAAGAAAATGGTATTCCTTATCAGAATAATTAATGAAAGATAATATTGCCTCATAGTTAAAAAAAGGACTAGGATTTTTTCCTTAGTCCTTTTTTCATCAATATATTAGTTTTGGAAGGAGGCAATATTACTATACGTGTAATATCCATCTTGAAGAACATAGAATTGATAATAATATGTTTGACCTGCCGAAAGAGTCCAATGGGCTTCGCTATTTAAGTCATACCAAACATCAAATGGATTTTTAGAAAAGTTAATCGGGTCACTTGCTACATTATTTAATTGCGTAGGACTTGTGCCAAAAAGTAATCCTACCGTAGTAGGGCGGTTTCCTGTATATTTTACGCTACCACTTACCGTAGCATTTGTAGCAGTAATATTACTAGCACCTGTTGTCCAAACGCTCACATTAGTCAAAGTAGTGAACTCTACGATATTGCTGTAACTATATTGACCATCTACAATGGCGTATAATTGATAGTAGTAGGTTTTTCCAGGGGCTAAGGTTATCTTTGCTTCGTTATTTAAGTCATACCAAATATCAAATGGATTTTTAGAGAAATTGATAGCTTCATTTGCTACTATTTGTAAAGAAGAAGCATTTTCTCCAAATAAAAGACCTACTTCGGAAGGACGAGAACCGCTATAACTTGCAGTTCCATAAACCGTTGCATTTGTAGTTGTAATATTTCCAGCACCTGTTGCTTGTAATGTAATCGTAGATGTTGGTGTATTGGTATCTTCTGTAGGTACATTAGGAATTTCTATATTTACACTATGGTCGAATACTTCTTTCAAATAGGTATTCACTACCCACTTTTGGATACCATCTGTATCGTTCACTAAGTACCACAAGTTTCCTTCCGAATTGATGGCACTTTGTGTTACTAAATAGAGTTGGTCGTTGTTTGTGGTAAGTCTTCCATTAATTTCACCTAAACCATATGGTCTAGTATGCATCGCTCCATTCTCTTTTGTAGCTTCCATCCATTGATTTAAATATTTCACATCTTGAAGAACAAATTCGGATTTACATTCTTTACAATAACCCGATTTATCAAATGTTTTACAAGTATGAAGTGCTACATAATCACTTACAACCCACTGTTCCAATCCATTGTTATCGGTACCTTCTAACTTATACCATAAATTACCAAATACATTTACAACACTTTCTGTTATGGTATATATAGCATCTTTTTGTAAACGTCCATTGATTGGTGCATCTCCATAAGGAGCTGTATGAATCGCACCATCTACTTGAATTGTTGTAAATTTGCTATTCAAAGTAGTACGGTTTTGAAGCACAAAATCTTTTCCACACTCTGCACATACACCAACAGAATTAAAATTCGTACAAATATGTGGGTCATATGTCTGGAAAACTAACCCTTTTGTATCATATACTGGAATTCCTTGTGGTAAAAATAGTGCTTTTGTAGGACAAATCGAATTAGGAGAACCACAATTATTGTTTGGTGGCTGTCTCTTCCATATATCCTTTTGGAATGTTCCACGAATACAACAAACATGGGCATGAACACCTGTTACATTTCCATAATTGCCAGTTTGATAAAAAATTTCACCTTGTGAGATGGTCTTTCCTACCCAAAGGTCTCCTACGTAATTATCGTGTGCAAAAGACATACACATATAATCAACCGTACCATCGGCATACTGTACTGGGACAATACTTTCAATGACAACGGTATTTCCTTCTGCCCAAGTTTTATAAATGGCAACTACCTTGCAATCAAAAGGTGCTTTGATATCACTATTATTCACTCCAACAACATCAAAATTCAATGTACCAGCATGAGAATAATTACCACCAGGCTTTTGTGTGAATTTTACCACATCCATAAACCACATCGCAGGTTGATAAGTAGGTTGAGTTTGGCTATTAGAAGTTAAAATAGTGTTTAAATTCCAAATTTGAGCTTTCGTACCATTTCCTTGATATACCCATACATTAGTTCCTGATTGAGCAGTTCCGTTTTGCACATCTAAGTAGTATCCTAACTTATTTTGAATATAGTAACCACCTGTTGTTGGAATAAACTTCCATAACTGAGCATCTGAACCAGTAGGCTCATAAATTTGTACATTTACACCACTAGCCTTTTGTGCACCAGTAACATCAATCAGTTTTCCAGAACTAACATGCACTATTTTATACCAATCATTCTCTACATGAACTAAGTCAAAAATTTGTGCAGCACTTCCATTATTAGCATAAATTTGAACATTAGCACAATTCTCGGAAGAATTATTCGTAATATCAAGTACAAGATTACTATTTAGTGCAGAACCAATCGTACAACGATTAGGTAAAGTAGTATTAGCAATAGCCGTGGAACTAGAAAAACAAGATAACAAACTAACTAATACGAATAGCAAACAAAGCTTTTTCATAGTTTTTCCTCCTTTTAAAAATGGGTAGTGTTACTTTGCAGTTAAATTTTCTAAGCAATACTATTATAATCTATTTTATGCATAAGGTCTATTTCTTTCTTAAAATTTCTTTACTGTATCTACAAAGAGGTTACTGTTCACACTACAATGTTATTTAGTTAAGCTACACAAAGACTTCGCAAACATCTTACTTGCATGAAACACTACGAAGAACCGTAAAGAGGCGTCCGTCCTTGGCGAGGTTTTTTCGAGCCTAGTACGGCTACGCCTCGTCCCGAGCGAGAGCGTGTTCGAGTAGTATTTCATGCAAGTAGATGTTTTTCTCTTAACTAAATGGACATTGGTTCACACTATATTATTTGCTGTAGCGAAAGCGTGTCCGAATAGTATCTACCAAGAAAGAGGCTTCTTTGTATATATGTGAACTTAGCATCCTTGTAAAAACGTAGGCAAATTTTCTTGGCTTTCGTTATCAATTGTGGTAATATAAAAAAGAATGTCATATGTGTAATGGTAGGAGGGAAAAAATGTCATTACAGTTTATTTTAGGTGCTTCTGGTACAGGGAAGACAACGTATTTATATCGTATGGTGACAGAGCTTGGACAACAAAATCCAGATACCAGTTATTATTTTATTGTACCAGAACAGTTCACATTACAAACACAAAAAGATTTAGTAAAGTGCAATCCAGCAGGTGGAATTTTTAATATTGATGTGTTGAGTTTGGCACGTCTTGCTCATAAAGTATTTGTGGAATTAGGTAGAGAGCAAAGAAAGGTTCTGAAAGATATTGGTAAAAGCATGGTAGTAAAACGTGTGCTTTCCGAATGTCGGGAGGAACTTCTTTTGTTTGGAGCGAATGCAGGGCAAAGTGGTTTTGTAGAGGAAGCCAAGTCATTGCTTTCGGAGTTATTTCAATATGGGGTTGGAGAAGCAGAGTTAGAACAATTGTTAATAGAGTATCAAGGAAATGAACTGCTTTGTAAAAAATTGCAAGATGTTCTTATTTTAGTACGCAAGTTTCAAGAGGTGTTAGGGGAAAAGTACATGACCTCGGAAGGAATTTATAACGCATTAGCAGAGTGTTTAGAGGAGTCTAGAACAATGAAAAATTGCGTTGTTATTTTAGAGGGTTTTACTGGTTTTACTCCATCTCAGTATGAATTATTGCGAAAGCTTTTGAAACTTTCCAAAAAAGTATATGTATCTTTGACTATTCCAGAAAAAGAGGCATTTGGTATATTAGAGGAAAATAGCTTATTTTCTATGAGTTTTCATACGATGCAAAAGGTAACATCTTTAGCAAAAGAAGTGCAGTGTGAAGTAGAAAAACCAATTATTGCAGGAACAAAGGATTATCGTCACAAAGAGGAGAGTGTTCTTGGACATTTATGGAAATCATTATTTCGTTATCCTGTAAAGATAAAATCAGAGGAAGTAGCAGAAGAGTTGTCTGTTTATGCAGGAGCAGATAGCAGAGCAGAATGTCGTTTTGCTGTTACAAAGATTTTATCGTTATTAAGAGAGCAAGGGTATCGGTATGAAGAGATTGCAGTGATTGTCAGTGATATAAACCAATATGGAGAAATCATGGAGCAAGAATTGACAAAGGCTGGAATTCCATGCTTTTTAGACTATAAAAAGAATATGTCAAAGAATACATTTGCAGAATATTTACGTGCGGTACTTCGCATTGCCGAAGCAGGTTTAAATACAGAAGTATTGATTTCTTACATGAAAAATGCATTGTCAGGATGGGATACAGAAAAGGTTTGGAATTTAGAAAATTATTGTTTGGCACTTGGTATACGAGGTCATCAGTTTCAAAAAGAATGGAAAAGAACCTATCGAACAAGGACAGAAGTATCTTTAGAGGAATTAAATGAACTTAGAGAGAAGTTAATAGTAGAATTGACTCCATTGATTACGGCATTTCAAAACAAAGAAAGTACAGTTATGGAGTGGACAAAGGAGTTATTTTATTTCTTAAAAAATCAAGGTATTGAACAAAAATTAAAACAGAAGGAAGAAGAATTTTTAGAACAAGGAGATAGACTTCGTGCAAGAGAATATGCACAAGTATATCGTGTGGTATTGGAGTTGTTTGACCAGTTAGTAGAGTTACTTGGTCAGGAAAACATAAGTGCAAAAGAGTACCGAGAATTAGTCGAAACAGGATTGCGTGAAGCAAAAGTTGGTTTAATTCCAACAGGTTCGGAACAAATCGTGATTGGTGATATGGAGCGTACGAGATTAAGAGAAATTAAGGCATTATTTTTCCTTGGGGTAAATGATGGAAAAGTGCCAGCCGTAGCGAATAATACAGGAATTTTCAGTGATAAAGATAGACAGATGTTGTCGAATGGAGAAATTGAATTAGCACCAGACCCAATGACAAGAGCGTGTAACGGACAATTTTATTTGTATATGAATTTAACAAAACCTTCTAAAAAGTTATATATCACGTATTCGGCAGTAGATGAAGAAGGCAAAACCATCCGTGTTTCTTATTTGATAGGAAAATTAAAAGCATTGTTTCCAAAGTTAGTAGTGCAAAGCAAGTTTGATTCTAGGGCAGAGGAATTTGTACAAAATGATAAAGGAAAGCGTGCTTTTTTAACTTCCTTGCGAGAGTTTGCAATGGGAGAAGCAACCGAAGAATTTGGAGAGTTATATCGTTGGTATAAAGAGCAATTATCAGAGGAAGAATTAGAAAATTTAAAAGAAGTTGCTATTATAAAGAACAAGAACGAAGCATTGACGAAAGAAACAGCAGAGGAATTATATGGTACTTCGATTGTTGGCAGTGTAACGAGAATGGAACAGTATGCAAGGTGTGCGTTTGCTCACTTTTTAAAATACGGTCTTTCTTTGGAGGAACGACAGGAATATCGTTTAGTTGCACCAGACATTGGAAATTTATATCATGATGGATTAAAGCGTTTTGGAGAGGAACTACAGTCGTGTGGGAAACGATGGCAAGACACTTCTCCAAATGAAAGAGAAGCCTTAGCAAAAAAATGTGCGAAAGAAGCAGTAGAAGCTTATGCTACGGATATTTTTGTCAGCTCTGCAAAGAACAAATATTTGACGAAACAGATGGAGAGAGTATTGAAAAAGACGTTAGATGTTTTGACAATACAGTTAGAGAATAGTGGATTTTCTCCTGTAGCATTTGAAAAAGAATTTTTCCATACAGATAGAAATTTAAGGTTATATGGTGTAGTAGACCGTGTGGATATTTGTGAGAGCAGTCAAGGAGAATTTGTGAAAATTGTAGATTATAAGTCTGGAACGCAAGACTTTTCTTTAGAGGAATTATATTATGGCTTGTCGATGCAGTTAGCAGTCTATATGACAGCAGTGCTCAGGGAGCGAGAGGAAAAAAATCCAATTCCAGCAGCTATGTTTTATTATCATGTGGATGACCCGATTGTGAATAAGTCAGAGCATATCGAGCAAGATGTGTTAAAAGCATTGCGAGTGAAAGGATTAGTCAATAAAAATCCAGAAGTCATTAAAAGCTTAGATAAAGAGTTTTATTCTCCCGCAGGAGGGTTAGCGGCTTCCATAAAATCATTAAAAATTCCAGTCGAAACAGATAAAGAAGGTGGATTAAAGAAGTCTTCGAAAGTAGCAGATAGTCAGATGTTTTCTGCATTATCAGATTATGTATATCAAAAATTAAAGCAAGAAAGTGAAGAAATTTTATCAGGAGCTGTTCAAATTGCACCATATAAATGTGGTAAAAAAACAGGCTGTGATTATTGTGGATATGCCTCGGTTTGTGGTTTTGATAAAAAGAATGGAAATACATATCGAGTGTTGAAACCAATGAAAGAGGATGATGTATTTTTGCAATTGGAATTGTTGAAAAAGGGAGAAAATAAGAATGGCAGAGATTAAACTGACCAAAGAGCAACAAAAAGTAGTAGATACAAGAAATTGCAATCTTTTGGTGGCAGCAGCGGCTGGTTCTGGAAAAACAGCCGTATTAGTAAAGAGAATTATTCAAAAAGTGACAGATACGAAACAACCACAAGATATTGATAGGTTGTTGATTGTAACATTTACGAATGTGGCAGCAGCAGAAATGAGAGAACGAATTGGTGTAGCAATTGAAGAAGCATTAGAGGCAGAGCCAGAAAATAAACATTTGCAACGACAAATGTTGTTGCTTCACAATGCACAAATTACAACGATACACAGTTTTTGTCTTTCGGTAATTCGAGAGTTTTTTCATCTATTAGATTTAGACCCTGTCTTTCGTATTGGAGATGAAGCAGAATTTTCTTTGCTAAAGTCAGATGTATTAGAAACAGTATTAGAAGAATTTTATGAAAAAGAAGAGGAAGCGTTTACTGCTTTTGTAGAAAGTTATGGTTCTGCAAAAACGGATACGCAAGTAGTAGAGTATATTAAAAAGCTATATGACATAGCTATGAGTCATTTATGGCCACAAGATTGGTTAGATTCGTTATTAAAGAGCTTTAATGTATCTGAGGAAGAATGGAAAGAACATCCTATGATTGCACAGATTATGCAGGAAGTAAGGAATACTCTTTCGGATTGTCTTTGTGTAGCAGATAAAATGATTGCTTTAACAGAAGAAGTAGATGGACCTTCTCTTTATCGGGAATGTTTTGTACAAGATAAAAGACAAATCGAACAGCTTGTGGAAGCATCAAAAGAGTATGAGACATTTTCCACTGCGTTATCCGCATTAAAATTTGGTAGACTTCCAGCAAAAAAACAAGAAGTATCCGAAGAAAAAAAGCAGTTAGCGAAAAATTTGCGAGAGCATATGAAAAAGCAATTAGGAAAGTTGCAAGAGGATTTCTTTTACCGTCCGATTTCTGAGTTATGGAAAGAAACAATACAAATGGAATTTCCAATGCGGGGCTTAATTTTAGTGACAAAAGAGTTCCTTTCTAGATATCAAAAACAGAAGCGAGAAAAAAATCTATTGGATTTTAATGATTTAGAACATATGGCGTTGCAGATTTTAATTAAGCAGACAGAGCAAGGAATGACTCAAACGGAAGCGGCAAGAACGTTAGCAACACGATATGATGAAATTATGATTGACGAATATCAAGATAGTAACTTGATTCAAGAGGCAATTTTAAATAGTGTTTCTAAAGAATGGGATGGTACACCAAATGTCTTTATGGTAGGTGATGTAAAACAGAGTATTTATCGGTTTCGTATGGCTTGTCCTACGTTATTTATGGAGAAATATCGAAACTATAAAGAAGAAGGTTTCTATCAAAAAATAGATTTGCATAAAAATTTCCGAAGCAGAGAGGGCATTTTAAATGCTATCAATGTTTTGTTTGCAGGATTAATGCATGAAGAATCTACAGAAGTAGAATATGATTCTGCTGCCGCCTTGTATTATGGTGCAGATTATTCCGAGGAAACAAAAGAACATTGTACAGAAGTATTGTTTGTCAAGGTAGAGCAAGAGCAAAACAGCAAAGAAGAACAAGAAGATACCGAGGAAGTAGAAAGTGAAAAGGACGAGATTGAATTAAGTCAAGAAGAACTTACGATGGTACAAGCAGAGGCATTAGCGGTAGCGACAAGAATTCGAGAATTGATAGCATCGGGTTTTTCTATTGGAAAGGAACAAACGCCTGTGGATTATGGCGATATTGTGATTTTACTTCGTACGATGAGTGGTTGGTCAGAAAAATTTTTAGAAGTTTTGGCAGAACAGGGAATTCCTGCTTATGCGGATACAAGTGCTGGTTATTTTAAAAGTTTTGAAATACGAAAGGCATTGGATTTTTTGCGAATTTTAGACAATCCAAAACAAGATATTCCATTTGCGGCCGTGCTTCATTCGCCAATTGGAGGATTTTGTGCACAAGACTTGGCAAAATTGCGGGTACAGTATGGGATAATTTCCAAGGAAGAAAAAAAGAATCGGTGTCTATATGATGCGGCAAGAGAAGCGGCAAAGGCAGAACCAGAAGGACGAGAGGCAAAATTTTTTGCTTTATATGATAGACTAAAAGCAGAAGCGGATTATATTAGTATTCATGAGTTGATAGAACGATTTTATGAATATAGTGGATTTTATGATGTTGTTACGGTGATGACAGGGGGAGAACGTCGTAGAGGAAACTTGGATATGCTGTTAGCAAAAGCAAAACAATATGAAGCAACGAGTTTTAGTGGATTGTATGATTTTATTCGTTATATGGATAAATTGATAAAGTATGAAGTGGATTTTGGAGAAGCAGTCAGTGGCGAATGTGGAAAAATGGTTCGTATTATGAGTATTCATAAGAGTAAAGGCTTAGAATTCCCTGTTGTATTTTTAAGTGGTATGGAGAAAAAAATGAATCGCCAAGATATATATAAACGGTTGATTTTCCATCAGGAATTAGGACTTGGACCAGAGTTTGTAGATACGACGCTTCGTGTGAAATCTCCTACCTTATTGAAAAAAACGATTGCAAAAAAAATGAATGAAGAACTGATTGCAGAAGAACTACGTGTGCTTTATGTGGCAATGACAAGAGCAAAAGAAAAATTGATTTTAACAGGAGCAATGAAAAAGCCAGAAAAACGATATGAAACATGGCAAGAACAAGCACAAACGATAGGAGAAAAAGGACTTTTATTTTCGTATGTAGCAAAGGCAAAAACATATTATGATTTTATTTGTCCATTATTATTTTCTTGCAAAGGAGATTTGAAAGAAAACCTTCTGAAAGGAATTTTCACTAGCCGAGAAATTCAACTTTCCGAACAGTCCTTTTTGGGTCAGTTTTATTTAAAAGAAATTGGAACAAAAGGATTAGAAGAAGAATTACAATTTGTAGAAAAGACAAAAGAAGAATTATTGTTTGTATTAGAGCAATTAGGGGATAAAGAATTAGAGAAAGATTCTTTTGCAAAAGAACTTCGTGAATTATTGGTTCGACAGGAAGCTTATATATATCCATATGAAGCAGAAGCAAAACTTCCAGTAAAGGTAACGGTATCAGAGTTAAAGCGTCTTTCCTTAGAGGAGGATACTGTAGTAGAATCATTAGTAGAAGAAAGTATCGAGCAAGAAGTTTCTGTAGAGGAAACAGAGTGTTCTTATCCAGAATTTTTATTGCCAGAGAAAGAGTTAACAGGTAGTGATAGAGGTAGTGCATATCATCGAGTGATGGAATTGCTTCCTTTAGAAACTTATATTGCAAGAAGTAGTTTAACAACTATTTTAGATACATTTGTACAAGAGGGAAGATTACGAGCAAACGAAAGAGAAGTAATTAGTGAATATAAACTTTGGCGGTTTTTAACTTCTACACTTGGAAAGAAAATGCATATAGCTGCAAAGGCAGGGAAATTGCATCGAGAACAGCCTTTTGTGCTTGGATTACCAGCAAACGAATTATATTCGGATTCAGAAAGTACAGAACTTGTTTTGGTACAAGGAATTATTGATGCTTTTTTTGAAGAAGAAGATGGTTTAGTGTTGTTAGATTATAAGACAGATTATATTCATTCGGATGCAAAAGAAGAATTGACAAAAAAATATAAAGGACAGTTAAAATATTATAAAAAAGCGTTAGAAAGTTTAAAACAGAAAAAAGTAAAAGAAGTTTGGTTTTATTCTTTTTCGGCAGATTTGGATTTTATTGTAGAAGAATAGAAAGAAAGCGTTTAAAAAGAAAGGATACGGGTAACACTATGAAAAAATAAATTCATAGGAGGTTACCATGAAGAAAAAGAAACCAATTTTACTTAGTGAAATAAAGCCAGAGGAAAAGAAAAAATATGAAATTGCAAAAGAACTTGGGCTATTAGATAAAGTATTGAGTGAAGGTTGGCAATCTTTATCGGCAAAAGAAACAGGAAAAATTGGTGGAATGTTGTCTAGTCAAGCAAAGAAGAAACCAAAACTTTTTGAATAGTATTTTGGTATTTTAGACCCAGTTATAAAAAAAGTAGGCAAATTTTCTTGGATTTCTTATATAGATTGTGGTAATATAAAGCGGAAGAAAGAAAGTCATAATTGTAATGTGATGGGCTGTTAGGAGGTTTTGTATATGAATACACCCGAATATATTACTGAAATTTTATTAAAAAGAGCTAAGAATGAGATTGCTTATATATCTGATATGGATAATTATGAAGTTGTCTATATGACGGAAAAGTTAAAAGAACAACTGGGTATTGCTTCAGGACAAAGTTGGAATGGAAAAAAGTGTTATGAGATTTTTAAAGGCTTACAAGAACCATGTGAGGATTGTAGTTTAGAACACATAACAGAGTTTTATAAACCAGAACTAAAGCAGTGGCTTCAAGTAGAAAGTCATTCATATTGTATGAATGGAAATCATCACTATCGTGGGGAATGGATTACGGATGTAACAGATGAGCATAAAAGAGTAGAAGAAATGCAAAACCGTTTAAAAAATAAGGCTGTTGTATTACAAGGTCTTCGTACTTTAGCAAATGAAAAAGATACAAAAAAAGCAATTAATTCTTTATTACAAATGATTATAGAATATTATGACGCTGATAGAGTGAATGTATTTGAATTTGAATATGAAACAGGTGTTGTAAATAATACGCATGAATTTTGTAATGATGGTGTTACAGCAGAAATAGAAGAATGTCAAAGTATTCCGATAGAGTATGTACAGGAATGGATGGAAGCTTTTAATAACCATGAAGAAATTTTTATTCATTCTTTAGAGGTACTACAAAATGAAAAGTTGAAAGAGTTATGGAAAATTTTAGGTGTAAATCAATTGCTTGCTGTTCCTATTTACAGAGGAGAAGAATTGGGTGGTTTTATTAGTATAGATGACCCAAAACAGTGTAGTGAAGATGCTACTGTATTAAAAATGATTGCAGAATGTATTACAACAGAGTTTGCAAAACGAATTTTAGCAAGGGATTTGGAAGAATTAAGTATTATAGATAAATTAACTGGACTTGGAAATAGAAATAAATATTTACAAGTGTTAGAAGATTATATAAAAACTCCTCCAAAGACAATGGCTGTCTTTTTGTCTAATGTAAATGGTTTAAAAAAGGTAAATGAACAAAGTGGTCATGATGTAGGTGACCAATTCCTTTGTGCTTGTGCAGAGGCAATGAAAAAATTAAATGTGGAAAATACATTTCGTATTGATGGTGACGAATTTGTCATATTAATACCAAATATTCTAGAAGAAGAATTCCATGCAATGAAAACAACATTGCGACATGAATTGATGAATCTTCCATTAGGTGGAGCTGCTCTTGGTGCGGTATGGGAAAAAGGACATATCAATGTACCAGCGATGGTTTCTCATGCAGATGAATTGATGTATGCGGAAAAGCAAATTTATTATAGAGAAGCGATTAGTCGTGGAGATTTAAATTATCGTGCAGGTGTAGCTACGAATATTTTAAGAGATATTCAAGATAGAAAATTTGAAGTATTCTATCAACCACAAATTAATTTGCATACAGGAAATTTATATGGTGCGGAAGCACTAGTAAGAAAACGTAATGAAGAAGGAAAAATTGTTCCGCCAGATAAGTTTGTGCCATTGTATGAAGCAGAAGGTGTCATTAGTCATATGGACTTGCATGTGTTTGAATTAGTTTGTCAAGCATTGGAACGTTGGAAAAAAGAATTTCATAAGACACCAAAGATTTCCACTAATTTTTCTCGTGTTACCTTAATGGAAGAAGGAATTATTCCAAGAATTTGTTCTATTTGTGAAAAATATGAGGTAGACCCAGCAACCATTATGGTAGAGATTACAGAAAGTACAGGAAAGCTTTCTCATGAGCAATTAGAGATATTAGTCAAAGGCTTACAACAAGCAGGATTTGCCGTTTCCTTAGATGATTTTGGCTCAAGATATTCTAATCTTTCTATTTTAAGTTATATTGATTTTCAATTAATTAAATTAGATAAGAGTTTAATTGATAGAATAGGAAGTGACCCAAAGAGTACAAGACTTGTAAAGAATTTAATTTCTTCTTTATGTGGAGATACTTTAGAAACAAGAGCTTTAGCGGAGGGAGTAGAAACAGAAGAACAAGCAAGAATGTTGCAAGAATTTGATTGTGACTATGTGCAGGGATATTATTTTGCAAAACCAATGCCAGAAAAAGATTTCACAGAACTTTTAAGAGTAGATAAATTTTTTCAAACAAAAGCAGGTATGGTATAAATAAAAAAGGGAGCTGTTTTTGGAGCGGTCACTTAGGGATTATTGAAAACAACGATAATTTTTGAGTGACGTC
>CALAEX010000144.1 GCA_937891165.1 uncultured Lachnospiraceae bacterium
GAAGAAATAAACCAAGTACTTCAAAAAGGAATATCTAAAATAAAATCTATCGTAGAAAAGAATAGAGAAAAAATAGCAATTACTTTAGATAAGTATCAAAAATTAGCTAAAAAAATAGATGCGATTGGAGAAGAATTAAAGCAAGTAGGTACTAGCATAAGAAATGTAGGAAGATTAGCTACTGGAAAAGATGCCAAAGAAGTATCGAAAGAAAAACAAGGAATTGGCATAACAAGAGGTATTAACCAACCAGTTAAAAAGCATATCATGTCATTACAACAAAAACTAGAACGAACGGATAAAATGTTAGAAAAGTTAGATAAACTATCGAAAGATTTAGGAACTAGCAAAGAAGCAAAACAAGAACAACGAGTATCCATTCAGGAAAAGTTATCAGAAAAGAAAGAAGTGGTAGAACAAAAGAAATCAACAAAGAAAAAAGAGCAAAGATTAGAAGTAAAAGGAAAACGACAAGAAGCTTATTTATAATAATGATGATGTAAAAAACTTTTTTTGTATAAAAACATAGAATATTAGTTTTTGTATTTAAGATTTTGTGTGGTTTATTTACAAAAATATTTTAGAATGATACAATGAAATAAAAATAAGAATTTGTGGGGAACACAAAATTTGAAGTTGTATAAGAGGTATAAAATATGAACGATAATATATCTGCCTTTAATTCAATCGAATATGATAACAAAATCAAACAAACACTACCTTATTATGATGATTTCTATAAACAGATAATAGAACTGGTAAAGATTTTTAATAATAGTGCAGTGAGATGGCTTGATGTTGGTTGTGGTACTGGAAAAATGGGAAGTATTGCATTTGGAAATATAGCACTTGAGAAATTTGTTTTTTGTGATTCTTCTGATGAAATGATAAAAATTGTAAAAGAACGTTTTAATTTTCAGAATGCTGAATTTTCTGTTTGTGATGCTCAAGAGTTGGCATATACTAATGAATTTGATGTTATCACGGCAATACAAGTAAATCACTATTTAAATAAAAGCAGTCGAAAAATAGCTCTTACGAAATATTATGCTGCATTAAAGAATAATGGTTTATTTGTTAGTTTTGAGAACTTTGCTCCATTTACTGATTTAGGAAAATCTATTTATTTGGAAAAATGGAAAAGATACCAAATGGAACAAGGAAAAAGCCTTGAGGAGAGCAATAAACATATAGAACGGTACGGAAAAGAGTATTTTCCAATTTCGTTGTCAGAGAATATGGAATTGATGAAAAATTGTGGATTTAAGATTGTTGAGATATTGTGGCTTTCTAATATGCAAGTAGGACTATGGGGAATTAAATAAAATTATATATTTATGGAGAACAGAAACTTTCAGTCTTAAAGAGAGATTGAAAACAACAGAAAATTTGAAGTTTCAGGAGGGACAAAATGAAGAAAATTATTGTAATAAATGCTAGTCCACGAAAGGAGTGGAATACAGGTTCTTTAGTACGTGAATCAGCAAGAGGTGCAGAGGAAGGCGGAGCAAAAATAAAGATATATGATTTATATAAGTTGGAGAAGTTTACAGGGTGTATTTCATGTTTTGGATGCAAACTACCTGAACATTTGGGCATTTGCATTTATAAGGACGGATTAGCTCCTATATTGGAAGAAATTAGAAATGCGGATGGATTAATTATAGGAACACCGAATTATCTTGGAGATGTTAGTGCTGCTTTCCGTTCATTGTACGAACGTTTAATTTTTCAATCATTGACATACAAAATAGAACCTAGAAGTTATAATAAACATATGATACCAGTTTTATTTATTATGACAAGTAATTGTTCGGAAGATTTTTATAGCCAAATAGGCTATGATAAGATGTTGGAAAATTATAAAAATACATTAGGCGAGATGGTCGGTCCAACGAAGGTTATGGTTTCTAGTGACACATTGCAAGTGAATGATTATGAAAAATATAATTGGACTATGTTTAATCCCGATGCTAAAATAGCTCGTCACAAAGAAGTATTTCCAGATGATATGAAAAAAGCATTTGCATTAGGACTAGAGATAGTTAATAATCCTTGGGAATAATTAACAGAAAATTTGAATTTGTGGAGGTAAAAGTAATGGATAAGAAACTCGTTGAAATGCTGCATCTGGAGTTAGAACCTGTAGGCATATTCTTTGGAAATACAACTACAGAATGTGAACTGGAAGCTAATCCGGCTAAGCGTAACTGTGTAATTCCATTTGTAATGGCGGCAGCAAAAGGAAAAATCACTTCTATGGATGAAGCTGGTTGTACTTGTCCGGGAGGTGCTGTAGGTGCATGTTTCGGTGATGGTTTCACAAGGCTGAATCCTAACATCCATATGATGCTTTCCCAAGGTTTGGGGGACAAAACACCTGAAGGTGCTCCACTGATGCTTAGAGAAGGTGAAAGATTCTTCTGTAATGCAGATGTGGCGATGAAATGGAGACAGAATATGCCTTTTTCTGAAAAAGCATATCCAAGAATTGTATTTGCACCTCTAAGTAAATGGGGCGAAGTCGGAACTCCTGATTTGGTATATATTTTTGCAAATGCTGACCAGATTTCAGCACTGGTTACAATGCAAGGGTTCTATAACGGTAAGGCAGTCAATACTCTTGCACCATTTGGTGCAGCGTGCCATTCTATCGTATATGCGGTGGAGCAAATGGATAAGGAAGAGCCTTATGCAATTATGGGGTTGTTTGATATTTCTCAGAGGAGCGCAACAATCAAAGACTATCTATCAATAACAGTTCCATATAAACTATGGGAAAATATGGTCAAAGGGCTGGACACGAGCTGTCTTACTACGCATAGTTGGAGAAATATTGAAAAAAGATTATAATCAGAAATTCCCAATTATTGAGAAAGAAAAAATTTGAATTTGCAGTTATGTTGTACTTGAAATAATCGTGAAGATATGATATAAAGAGTAATAGTTTAATAAATAGGGTCATTGGAGTACATCCAACCGTAGTTGGAATGTGGAGTAAGATGTCGAGTGAGCTCGGTTATTGTTTGATAGCAATAATCGAGCTATTTTTGTATAGGAGGCTTTGTGATGGATTTATTGAAAAGTAAAATTAAACCAATGTATTTTAAGTATTTAGTAGCTGCATCTGGAAGTGCGATGGTGGCATCTATTTTTGGTATGATAGATGCAATGATGGTAGGAAAATATCACGGACCATCTGGTAATGCAGCATTGGCTGTATTTAATCCGTTATGGAGCATTATCTATTGTTTGGGATTATTAGCCGGTATCGGTGGTTCTGTACTATTTGCTACAAGCCGTGGTAAAGGTGATGAAAAAAATGCACAACAGTATTTCACACTATCTGTATTTTATGGAATAGCACTTTCTGTAGTTGCAATGATTTGTATTGGACTATTTAATGAACAATTATTTCGTTTATTTGGTGCAGATGATGAATTATTAATTTTAGCAAGACTATATTTGAAGCCGATTTTCTTTGCAATCCCTTGTTGCGTGTTCAGTAATATATTGTCCGCATATCTTCGTAATGATAATAATCCGTCATTGGCAACAAAGGCAGTGATTATAGGTGGTATATTCAATTGTTTTGGTGATTATTTTTGCGTATTTGTACTTGATATGGGGATACAGGGAGCAGGACTCGCAACTGCCATTGGTCAGTATATAGCAATATTTATTATGTTGACACATTTCCTTAGCAAGAAAAATACTTTGCGTTTGGTAAGAACTACAAGAGTTTTGCAGAAAATAGGAAAAATATCCATGACAGGTTTTTCGACTGCAATAAATGATTTGGCGATGGGAATCATTGGAATATTATTTAATCGACAGATTATGCTGTATCTTGGTTCGGATGCACTTGCAGTTTATGGAATTATTACACAAGTAACTGCTTTTGCACAGTGTCTTGCATATGGAGCAGGACAGGCAGGACAACCAATTATTTCACAGAATTATGGAGCAGGTAAGCATAATCGGATAAAAGAGTGTTTGAAATATGGTCTTTATACATGTGCTGGAATGGGTATATTTTGGGTGATTGCAATGCTGGTATTCCCTAATGCAATTATGAATTTCTTTATGAACCCTACACCATCAGTTGCAGAGATAGCACCGAATATTCTTCGGGCATATGGTATTTCATATATGTTGTTACCGTTTAATCTGTTTGCAACATATTATTTTCAAGCAATGATGAAGCCTAATATTTCTATGATTGCTTCGTTAGCCAGAGGTGCAGTTATAAGTGGTGCGATGATTATTCTGTTGCCTTTGATACTTGGTGCTAATAGTGTATGGTATGCTATGCTGATAACAGAAATATTGGTTGCGGTGTTTAGCGTGATTTATATGATACGTTGTACAAAAGAATTAGGAAGTGCAAATACACCGTGAACTTTCAGGTTTCTGGAGAGTTTGAAAGCACACGATTATTTGAAGTTGCTAAATAGTGAAGATAAAAGAATGATTTCAGGTAGATGTACCAACAGAATTGGAGGAAACAAGCTATGAAAATTTATGATATTTCCCAAGAAGTTTTCAGTTGCAGGGTATATCCTGGCGACCCGGTGCCGGAAAAGAAGGTACTTAGTTTAATGGAAAAAGGTGACTTGTATAATCTGACGGCATTTAGTATGTGTGCTCACAACGGAACACATATAGATGCACCATTTCATTTTGTTAAAGATGGAAAAACGGTAGATGCTATATGTTTAGAGGCGTTTGTGGGAATGACCTATGTGGCAGAACATCATGGGATTGTCTCTGGTGATGATGCGATAGAAATCATGGAAAAAGCGAAAGGACAGAACCGAGAAGTGGCAAAGCGAATTTTGATTAAGGGTTTTGCAGAAGTTTCTCTAGAAGCTGCGAAAGTATTTGCTTCTTCAGGAATTTTACTTCTAGGAAATGAATCTCAGACGGTTGGACCGGAAGATACACTAATGGCAGTACATCAAGTGCTTTTGGGTGCTGATGTTATCTTACTTGAAGGAATTCGATTGGCAGAGGTTTCCGAAGGTGTTTATTTTCTAAATGCTGCACCATTGAATTTATTTGGTGCAGACGGAGCACCATGTAGAGCTATATTGATAGATACTGTAGAGAGATAAGTATAATTTTTTATTTGACAAAGCAATAATTCTAATGTGTAAAACAGTTTGAAAAAGATGAATTTAGCAAAGGATAGTATGGAATGAATGAGAAAAAAAGATGCTCTTGGTGCAATATGAAAAATCCAAAATATATTGAATATCACGATAATGAGTGGTGTTTACCTAATTTTGACAACCACTATTTATATGAAATGTTGATATTAGAATCTTTTCAGGCAGGACTGTCTTGGGAATGTGTGTTGAATAAAAGGGAAAGCTTCAGAATGGCATATGATAACTTCGATTTAGAGAAAGTCTGTAAGTATGATGAGGAAAAAATAACCGAATTATTAAACAATAAAGAAATTATTAGGAATAAACTCAAAATCAATGCAAGTATAAACAATAGTAAAATTTTTAAGAAGATAATGGAAGAATATGGTTCATTTTATAATTATTTAAGAACGTTTACAGGTGATAAAATTATATACGAAACAGATAAGACTACAAATGAGCTATCTGATGCAATTTCAAAAGATTTGAAAAAGAGGGGAATGAAATTTGTAGGTTCTACTATTATTTATTCCTATTTACAAGCAATAGGTTTGATTTATTCTCATGATGAACATTGTTATCTGTATAAAAATAAATAAACAAGCAAATGGTTATCTTTTCAAATATGATAGGATAGCCGTTTTTTATACTTAACGCTTATCAAAGAAAATATGGAAAAGAAAGACAGGTGTTGGTGTGAGAAAAGAGGAGCGTATTGTCTTAGTACGAGCGTGGGCGAAGTACTTAGACAGCTCCTCTGTCTTTTTGCCACCAGCACCGTTAGGAAGCGAAAGATAAAAAATATCAAAAGTAAAAAAGAAAAGGCAGGGAATTTATTTATAATACTAAGAATGGTAGAAGTCAAAAAAGCAAGAATATTATTTATTATACTAAGGCTTGTGAAGAAAAAAAGGATAGAACTATTATTTATCAGGATAAACTTATAAAATTTTTGGAAGGAGAAAAAAGATAGTTTTCTTTTTTCTCCTGTTTTGTTATGATATTTTCTAAGAATACGAAGGAACAAAACAGGAGAAATGAATTATGCCAAAGCAATCCAGTAAATTAACTGCATTACAAAACTTATTTGAAGAAAACCAAATTTCTACAGAAACAATCGAATGGAATGATGTTGTGATTCAGGAACTAAAGAAAAGAGCAGAAGCAGTCCCAGACCATAGACATCCTTCTTATACGAAACATTTACTGAGTGATATTATTATGATTACTTTTTTTGCTTTATTAGCCAATGCGAATGAATGGGGAGAAATCGAAAGTTTTGCAAAAAGTAAAGAAGCCTGGTTAAGAAAGTATTTAGAACTCCCTTATGGAATTCCTACCGATGATACGTTTCGATTAGTGATAGGAAATATGAATTCGGAGCATTTTTTTCAAGTAACGATTGCTTTTTTAGTAGAATTAGTAGATAAGATGTTACAACTTTCTACTTCAAAAAAAGTAATAGAAGAGATGGATATTCTTTCTGTGGATGGAAAAGAAAGTCGTGGTTCTGGAAGAAAACAAAGTAAACATGGAAAAATCAAAGCATTACAAACATTAAATGTATATTCTAACCAGTATGGAATGTGTTTGGCACAAAAATTTATCGAAGAAAAAACAAATGAAATACCAGCAGCACAGGAAGTATTACGTCTTATGGATTTAAAGCATAGTATTGTAACAGCCGATGCGATGAATTGTCAGAAAGAAACAGCAGAAGTGATTATCAAAAGCAAAGGAGATTATGTATTATGTTTGAAAAAAAATCAAGGAACATTATACGAGGAAGTGGCAAGTTATTTTGAAGAAGAAGTGTGTGAAAAACTGAAACAAAAGAACGGCTGTTATCATAAAACGATAGAGAAAGAACATGGAGGAATCGCAATCAGAGAATACTATATCACAGAAGATGTTAGTTGGTATGCAGAAAAAAAGTTATGGAAGAAATTAAATAGTTTTGGAATGGTAAAAAAGAGCATAAAAAAGGGAACAGAAGTTGTAATAGAAGAAGTACGATATTATATCGGAAGTATCACAGAAGATGTTTTCTTATTCGAACGAGCAGCGAGAGGACATTGGGGAGTGGAAAATAATTTACATTGGATGTTAGATGTTACCTTTTTAGATGATAAAAATACGAGTATGGCTCGAACAGGAGCTAAAAATCTACAATTGATGAAAAAAATTGTGTTAGCGATATTAAATTTGGTAAAAAGCAGTTATGGACTAAGTATGAAACGAATCCGTTATGTCGTTTCTTTGAATTATGAAGAAGAAATAGAAAAAATGTTGTCTTTATTAGATATAGAAAGTGTAAAAAGGATATTAGATTCAAAACAGGAAAAAAACAAAAAATAATACCTTTTTTTGGTAATATTTCAAATAGCACCAAAGGTGTTATTTGAAATAACAGTGTGTGCCAAGCATGGCACTAATCTTGCTAGTGAAAGTCTAGCCACGGGTATT
>CALAEX010000145.1 GCA_937891165.1 uncultured Lachnospiraceae bacterium
GTTCTTTTACAACTTTGCTTATCTGTTGAGTTGTCATTTCCTTATATTCTTCATATAACAGTGGTTTCAGAAAATGAACCTGTACTTTTACTGGATCTATTGTACCAGTATCAAAAGGTTTAAAGGAATCGATCATTGCAACTGGAACAATTGGACACTTTGCCTTTGTTGCTGCCTTAAAAGAACCCCCTTTAAAATCTAAGAGCTTATTTCCATTTTTAGATCTTGTCCCTTCAGCAAAAATAATATAATTTCTTCCTGCTTTTACCTCTTTTGTTACATCCATGATGACTTGCATCGACTGTCGGACATCTTCTCTGTCCATATAATGACCACGAAGACACGCCATAATCTGTTTGAGTCCTTGTATTTTAGAAACTTCAATCTTTGCCACTGCTGATACTGGTTTATGACAGGCATCTACAATCGCAAGCATATCATATAATCCTTGATGATTTGGATAAAAGATAAATCCGTTTTCCTCAGGAATATTTTCTGATCCAGTAGAAACAATTTCAACATTTCCACCTCTATTTGCTCTTTTTACAATTTTTTTGAGGAATACAAGAATACTTTCTTCTGAATATTTATCTATATGCGATGCATAATAACATAACTTTATCCAATATAATGGTAAAATATAGAAATTTCTGAGCATCATCAAAATGATTCTTTTCATTATTTATACCTCTGCATATTCCTTAATTGCTGTTTCGTATAAATTATTACCTTCACAATCAATTACAACGATTACAGGAAGATTTTCTACTTCAAGTCTACGAATAGCTTCTGTTCCAAGATCTTCATATGCAATTACTTCTGCTTTTTTGATACATTTTGATAATAATGCACCAGCTCCACCCACTGCTGCAAAATACACTGCATTATTTCTAACGACTGCGTCTTTTACATCCTGTGTTCTTTTTCCTTTACCGATCATTGCACCAAGTCCCAGATCTAATAATTGAGGTGTATATTTATCCATACGGCTCGCTGTTGTTGGTCCTGCAGATCCGATTGGTCTTCCTTCTCTTGCTGGAGATGGTCCCATATAATAAATCATCTGATTCTTAATATTAAATGGTAATTCTTTCCCTTCTGCAAGTGTTTCTGTCATTCTCTTATGAGCAGCATCTCTTGCTGAATAAATTACTCCTGTAATATATACATAATCACCTGATTTTAATGTTTTTGCTACTTCTTCTGTAATAGGAGCAGTAATATGTTTTTCCATATTTATTCCTTTCTGCTTTATTTCTGCAATTTTTCTCTGATAATGATTCCAACCTTAAATTGTTCTGATTATATGTCTATTTACATGACAGCAAATGTTAATCGCTACCGGAAGCCCCGCAATGTGTGTTGGATATGTATTTACATTTACGGCAAGAGCTGTAGTTGTTCCACCAAGACCTCCTGGCCCAATTCCTGATTTGTTAATCTTTTCGAGAAGTTCTTTTTCGAGTTCTGCTACGTATGGTATATCTGAATGAGAACCTACTTCACGAGTAAGTGCTTCTTTTGCCATAAGGGCACATTTTTCAAATGTTCCTCCAATACCTACGCCTACTACCATTGGAGGACAAGGATTAGGACCAGCAGTTTCTACTGTTTCAATGATGAAATCTTTAATTCCCTGAAGACCAGCAGATGGCTTGAACATACGAATTGCACTCATATTTTCACTACCAAATCCCTTTGGTCCTACCGTAATCTTAACCTGTTCACCAGGAACGATTTCTGTGTAAAGCATTGCTGGAGTATTATCACCAGTATTACCACGACGAACTGGGTCTTTTACTACGGACTTACGAAGGTAACCATTACCATAACCACGACGAACACCTTCATCTACTGCTTCTGCTAAGTTACCACCAACTAAATGTACATCTTGACCAATTTCAAGGAATACACATGCCATACCAGTATCCTGACAAATTGGCACGTTTTCCTGCTTGGCAATTTCAAAGTTTGTAATAATCTTATCTAATACACCCTGTGCAATTGCCCAATCTTCACAAGCTCTGCACTGACGGATTGCACCCTGTACATCTTCTGGAAGATACTGGTTAGCTTCGATACACAATTTTTCTACAACATCTGTAATCTGCTGTACTTGAATTTCACGCATCTTAGATGCCTCCTTCTGCTTTTTTTATTTAGTCAAGCGGATATTCACAATCCACTTTGCTACTTGCTCATAACTGTAATACAGAAACAGAAAGAATCTGTTTCCAAAAAAACAGTTCTTTCTGTTTCTATATAATCACATTCTAAAAGAATAATATACCTACAAACTGACTACAAAGCACGACTAAAATCAATGCCATTGGATAAGTAGCCGCATAAGCTCCCGCTACATCATCAGTCTTTGTTACACGGATCAGAGTTCCAAGTGCAGGAGTACTTGTCATACCACCACAGATAGAACCAAGAGCATTAAATACACTTAATTTTAAAACTTTAGCTGCAAAGAAGTATGCTGCAAACATTGGAATAAGTGTCATCAATGCTCCATAAACGAACAGCATAACACCATATTCCTTTAATACTTCAATAAAACCTGCACCACCTTCTAGACCTGCACCTAACAAGAATAAAGCAAGACCAAATTCTCTCAAACATTCTAAAACTCGTTTTTCTGCTTTAATACTAATAGGTCCAACATGACCAAAGTGTCCAAGAATTAAACCAGCTAACAATGGACCACCAGAAGTACCAAGAGCAAATTTACCGCCACCCGGAAGTGGAATTGTAATCTTAGCTAAGATTACACCTAACACAATAGCAAGACCAAAAGCGAAAAATCCCATGTCATCTACTTCTAATCTTTGTTTTTCTTCTTTTTGTTCTACTCGTACTGCTGTTGCTGCTGTAAATTTTGCTCGTTCTGCGTCCATATCTGTCTTTAAAACTCTTGGAAGTAACTGTACAAAAAGAACAACACCTACAACACCAAATGGATACGCTACACCATAACCAACGGCTGCCAATTCAGAAGTTGCTTCCTTTGCTGCTGCAAGACCAGGTGTACTTGTTAACGCACCATTCATCAAACCAAGACAAATATCGGTTGGAACATGGAAGACATTAATAATCAAAACGCAAACTAAAGTCCCTGATAAAATTGCTACTAAACCAATCAAAATATATGATGTTGCATTCGCCTTTAAGTTACGGAAAAACTTAGGTCCTGCAATATAACCAACTGCGGTTACGAAACAAATTAAACCTAAATCGCCCACTACATCCGGAACTACTACCCCAAAGTGCCCAAATACAAGAGCCACTAGCAATACACCTGCTGTTCCTAAATCCAAACCATATACTTTAATTCTACCCACTAAGTAACCCAATGCTAAAATAGTAAATATTACCATTAAACTATTGGACCATACACTCCCCTGAAACCATGCAAGAATGTCCATAAACTTTACCTCTTTTCCTTACTTAGCGTTGCCTATTACTTTTCTAATCTTGTTACGCCCTGTAATCTATAATCAGGTAATAACTTTGGAGATACTGCTGTTGGTTCAATACCAGCATCTTCAAGCATCTTTGCAAACTCATCAACATGAGAAAGTGTTAATTCTTTTACTTCTACATTTTTAGCCTTAGCAGCTGCTTCTTTACCAGCGTTACGACCAAATACGATGATATCTAATAAGGAATTACCCATCAATCTGTTTCTACCATGAATTCCTCCAACTGCTTCACCAGCTACATAGAGGTTTTCTACTTCAGACATACCATCTACTGTAATCTTAATACCACCATTCTGATAATGAAGAGTTGGGTAAATTACGATAGGCACTTTTCTCATATCAATACCACATCTTAAATACATACGAAGCATACCTGGTAATCTCTTTTCCAGAGTTCCTTCTCCATGAATCATATCAATCATAGGAGTATCTAACCAAATACCTTCTGCCATAGGTGTCTTGACACCTTTTCCTCTTTCCTTACATTCTCTGATAATACCAGAAGCTGCAACATCTCTTGTTTCCAATGGATTCATGAATACTTCACCATCTTTATTTACGAACATAGCACCCATAGAACGAACTTTTTCTGTTACTAATGCACCGTAAATCTGAGCTGGGAAAGCAACACCAGTTGGGTGATACTGTAATGTATCCTGATATAACAATGGAGCACCTGCACGATATGCAAGAACAAGACCATCTGCTGTAGCACCATAGTGATTGGATGTAGGGAATCCCTGATAATGCATACGACCAGCACCACCAGTAGCAATAATCACTGTCTTAGCTTTAGCAATTAAAATTTCATTTGTTTCCATGTTCATAAGAACAGCACCTGCTGCCTTACCATCGGTATCTTTAATAATTTCGATTGCTGCTGTATAATCTACAACCGGAATACCTCTATTGAACACTTCATCTCTTAATACTCTCATGATTTCTGCACCAGAGTAGTCAGCTGCTGCGTGCATTCTCTTACGAGATGTACCGCCACCATGAGTCGTAATCATTCTACCAGTTTCATCTTTGTCAAATAATACACCTAACTTATCTAACCAGTTTACTGCGATTGGACCATCACAAACAAGCTTTTCAACAAGTTCTGGAACGTTAGCAAAATGTCCGCCACCCATTACATCTAAGTAATGCTGTGCTGGGGAGTCATTTTCCTTATCAGCAGCCTGAATACCGCCTTCTGCCATCATTGTATTTGCATCACCAATACGAAGCTTTGTTACAATCATAACATTAGCACCAGCTTCGTTTGCTTCGATAGCTGCGGAAGAACCAGCACCGCCACCACCGATAACTAATACATCTACATCATAATCTACTTTAGATAAGTCAAGGTTCATACCCTTTACTCTGCTTTCGCCCTGAAGAATTTCAACTAATTCCTTTGGAGCTTTTTGACCTGCATTTGGACCAACTTTAATTTCTTCAAAACTATCGAGATTATAATCTGGATGGAAAGCTTCAAGCAATGCAGTCTTTTCTTCTGCTGTCATACGCTTTGGTTCTAAACCAATACGAGCTGCTCTACCAGCTTCAACCTTTTTAATCGATTCCATCATTTCGGCTGTGTATGGTAAACTCATTTTTCTTCCTCCTTATTTTTCAAAATCTCTTGTATTATACAATTCCTTTAATTCTTCTAAAGGTTTTGCCATAATAGCTTCAATCATTGCCTTGCAATCGCCATTTTCGATTTCTTCTACTCTCTTTGTTAAGTGTTCTGCTTCTGGCTTTAAGTACTTACCTGTAAGTCTTCTTGCAAGAAGAGCAACCTGTGGATGAGAAATACCAGCTGGACAACGGGAAGAACAAACACCACACATTACACAGTCAAAGGAAACTTCTGCACACTTCTCAAATTCGCCTCTCTGAGCATAAGCGATGTACTGCATAACATTTAAATCCTGTGTACAAGCCTTTGTACAAGCATTACATCCGATACAAGCATAAATTTCAGGATATAACTGCATCATAATCTGCTGTGTTGGCTTAATTTCTGTAATATCATAAACCTTCTTTTCCAATGGGAAGAATGGTAATGTAGCTACACACATATTGTCTTCTACTTTTGTAGAACAAGCTAAACAACCTGTTAACTCATTCTTTCCTTTAATTCTGTAGATAGTAGCACAAGCACCACAGAAACCATTTCTACAGCCACAGCCACGAACTAACTGGTAACCAGCATATTCAAAAGCTTCCATAATAGTTAAACTAGCTGGAACTTCATACTTCTTACCATATAAGTATATGTTAATCATATCTGCCATTTTCTTTCTTTCCTTTCCATCGTAATTTTAATATTCGTTCGGAAGTTCATCAATTTCATCAAAACGGAATACTGGACCATCCTTACATACATACTTAGAACCGATATTACAACGTCCACACTTACCAATACCACACTTCATACGAAGTTCGAGTGTTGTATAAACCTGCTCACTTGTAAAGCCCATTTCTTTTAATCCAGCTAATACAAACTTAATCATAATAGGAGGACCACAAACAAGAGCAATCTTGCCTGCTGCGGAGAAATTTAACTCTTTTAAGTAAGAAGGTACAAAACCTACATTACCAGTCCAACCTTCCTGTGGACGGTCAATTGTTAAATGAACATTGATACCTTCTGTCTTCATCCAAACTTCCTGAATTTCCTTTAACTGAACTAAATCATCAGCGGAACGAGAACCATAAAGAATATCTACTGTTCCATAGTTCTCACGATTGTCAATGACATAATTGATAACGGAACGAAGTGGTGCAAGACCGATACCACCTGCGATAAATAACAAATCTTTGCCCTTTAACGCAGTTTCTACTGGGAAGTGGTTACCATATGGTCCACGTACTGTAATTTCATCGCCTACTTCTAAACTATGTAAATAGTCCGTAAGTTCACCACATTTTTTAATACTAAATTCTTGATATTCCTTATTGGTTGGAGAAGAAGTAATGGAGAACATTGCTTCACTTACACCTGGTGCACAAACCATAGCACACTGACCTGGCATATGTTCAAATAATTTACCGCCTTCTGGTGCATTCACACGGAATGTCTTAACGTCTGGTGTTTCCTGACGAATATCTGTAATTACACCAACCATTGGAACTAAAGTATCCAATGTATAATTTTCATGACAGGTACATTCGCACATTAGTTCTCACCTCCCTGTTTTTCAAACGCTTTAATTACTTTTACGATATTTAAAGATGCTGGACATTTTTCTACACAACGACCACAGCCTACACAAGAGTACATTCCATCATTGTTTTCTGGGAAATATACAAGCTTATGCATAAATCTCTGACGGAATCTCTGCATCTGACTGTTACGGTTATTACCATGAGCCATCATTGTAAAGTCAGAGTACATACAGGAATCCCAACAACGATAACGCTGTACGCCATTTCCTGTTGTATAGTCTTTAATGTCGTAACACTGGCAAGTTGGACATACGAAAGTACAAGTACCACAAGCCAAACATGGTTTATATAAATCTTCCCAAACTTTGGAATTGAATTTTTCTGTTAATGCATCACCATTCCAGCCTTCTAAGGAAAGATTGGAATATGGAAGTTTTTCTACGATAGCACGAATAGCAGTTTTTTCTTCTTCTACCTTTGCTTCGTCAGCGTCTACGAATAAGCTCTTTACTGTTTCAGTGAGTGTTTCACCCTTTTCAGTTAATGCTTTCCAATATAATTCACCATCTACCATCCAAGTAGCAACGTCTGCTACTGGTTCTGCACAGTCAATACCGAATACTTTACAGAAACAAGTTTCTTCTGGTTCATGACAAGCCATAGCAACAATAGTACCATGAGCACGTCTTGCTGCATAGAAAGTATCTACAGGCTCAGATAAAAATACTCTATCCAGTACTTCTACACCCTTAACATCACAAGCTTTCATACCAAAAACTACAAAATTCTGGTTCTGTAATTCTTCTGGCTGAATCTTAATTTTCTTTCCGTCTTTTACACAAGTATATAAAGTTTCGCTCTGTGGGAAAAATGCATCTTTCGGAGATTTTACGCTCTTTAACGTATCTAAATCTACTACTGCATCTTCTGTCCATGCTGCGAAATTTACCTGTCCGCTAATATTCACAGGAAGATATAATTCCTGATTTCCTGCAATTAACTGGAATAATGCCGACAGATTTTCTTTTGCTATCTTATACATCACATTATCCCCTTTCTGCTACGATACTAGGTTCTGCATCATCAAATGTAAAGTTTGTCAAAGGTCCTTTTGTTTCAGCATCTGCACCTGCTTGGAATTCACCATATAATTCATTGATATCTTTAATGAACTTACGGTTAAACAAGTGAAGTGGAATACCTTGTGGACATACTCTGCTACATTCTCCACAGTCTGTACATCTACCTGCTACATGGAATGCACGGATAACATGGAACATCTTTTCTTCAAAAGAATCTACATTTGCCTTCTGTGCACTGTCAAACTTTGTACTATCAAATACACACTTACGACAACTACAAGCTGGACATACGTTACGACAAGCATTACAACGAATACATTTGCTAAGTTCTTTCTGGAAAAATGCAAATTTTTCTTCTGGAGACATAGCTTCGATACGTTCTACTTCTGCAAAACGTTCTGCATCCTTTGTATCTTTAGATTCACCAATTAACTCATCATAAATCATATGTTCCTTGCCCTTACATACGTGACATCTTTCTAACATAGCGTCTGCGTAAGCACAAGTTTTTTCACCATAAATAGTGCCAAATGTTAAAGTATCGCAAGCATCGCTCATTTCAGCTCCAGATACGGATTCAATACCCTTAATACCTGTTGCTTTTGCCTTTTCGATGTCTAATTTACCTTTACAACCAACACCAACAATATATGCTTTTTCACGGTCTACACGATGTTCCTTAATTAACTGGTTAAAGCTATAGGAATCACATGGCTTTAAGCAAACCATTGTCTTACCTTCTAATTTAGAAGCTTCAATCATATATTTACTTAAGTTAGCACCACAAAAACCATTATATACAAAATCTTTTAATTCGTCTGCATTATTAAAGTAAGCTGGTTGTGGATTATATGGCAAGTCGCCGGCTTTCCAGCCAAGAACACGGACTACCGTTCCGTTTTCCAGCAATTCTTTTGCACGATTGATTAATTCTTGCATCTCAAATCCCCCAATCTCACATTTTCACCAAGAGAATGAATCTTTGCTACGAATTCGTTCATTGTCTGAGAGAATTTTACACCCTCAGCAGCAGATACCCATTCTACACGAGTACGACCATTTTCTACACCGATATAATCAAGCATAGAGAATAACAGAGTCATACGTCTTCTTGCATAGTAGTTACCTGTACTGTAGTGACAGTCCCCTGGATGACAACCACAAAGAATTACGCCGTCAGCACCTTTTTCAAATGCTCTTAAAATGAACATTGGGTTAACACGGCAAGAACAAGGAACACGAATAATCTTTACATCTGCAGGATATGCTAAACGGCTACTACCTGCTAAGTCTGCGCCTGCATAACTACACCAGTTACAGCAGAACGCTACAATTTTCGGTCTGAATTCTTCTTTTGCTTCTATCGACATATTGCATCTACCTCCGCTAGAATCTGTCTATTTGAGAATCCCTGTAAGTCCATAGAACCGGAAGGACAAGCTACGGTACAAGCACCACAACCCTGACAAAGTGCACTGTTTACAACAGCTACACGACGTGTTTCACGAATACCATGGTCATTGATAAGTTTTTCTTCATAGCTAATTGCTCCGTAAGGACATACATTTGCACATGTAGAACATCCGTTACACATCAGTTCATCTGCTTTTGCAGTACATGGGTTTGTAAGCAATTTGTCTTTTGCTAACAAGCCGATTGCTTTTACAGCTGCTGCACCTGCCTGTGCTACAGTTTCCGGAATGTCTTTTGGTCCTTGGCAAACACCGGATAAGAATACACCTGCTGTTGGTGATTCTACAGGACGAAGTTTTGCATGTGCTTCTGTTAAGAAGTTGTTGGTATCAATACTTGCTGTAAGCATTGTAGCAATCTTTCTTACATCCGGATTTGGTTCAATCGCAGTTGCAAGAACTACCATATCTGCTTCTTTTAAGATTTGTTTATTGTCGATAAGGTCAACACCCTGAACTAATAATTTTCCGTCCGGCTGTGGAATTACTTTTCCAACCTGACCTTTGATATAATTTACGCCATATTCTTCAACAGCTCTTCTATAGAATTCATCGAAGTTCTTACCCGGAGTACGAACATCAATGTAGAATACTGTAACAT
>CALAEX010000146.1 GCA_937891165.1 uncultured Lachnospiraceae bacterium
ATTATATCAAAAAAATACATTTATGGAACTTTTATTTTTATCGAACTCACGTTATTTTACAACATCCCCTTATTAAAACCTTCTAATTTTATCTTGAGAATCATCTACTGTATTTTCAATCGAACGAATCACTACATAATATTCATAGTCTTCATTCACCTTTACTTTTACTCTATCTCCTACTTTCTTTCCATAAATTGCTTTTCCTATCGGAGACTCCACACTAATCAATCCATTCAACGAATCCCCTCTTACCGTTGTCACAATACGAAACTTCTCTACTTCATCATCTTCCTCAAAATAAACTTCCACGGTATTATTCATTCCTACTTCATCTTCCGCAGAAGTATCATCAATAATTTCCGCTGTTTTTATCATCTTTTCCAAATATCTAATTCTACTCTCATTTTGATTCTTATCCTTTTTTGCCGCATAATACTCAAAATTTTCACTCAAATCCCCCTGTGCCCTTGCTTCCTTTACCGCCTCTAACGCCTCTTTCCTCACTACTAACTTCCTATACTCAATTTCTTCTTTCATCTTCTGAATGTCACTCTTCGTTAATTGATTATACATATCTTTTCCTTTCTCAATCTTATGCATATTTCTTTTTCGTATAAAATATACTTTAAAAGAACTTACCTTTTGGAGATTTCTATGGAATTTTTTACTCCTCTTTTTGAACAATATGGCCTACTTGGCTTATGTCTCATGATTCTTTTAGAATATGCTTGTTTTCCTATTTCTAGCGAAATCGTTCTTCCTTTCTGTGGTGCTTTTGCCAAATCCTACGGCATTTCCTTTTTTCTCCTCATTCCAGGCAGTGTTCTAGCTGGAATGCTTGGCACTTCCTTTTGTTACTTTATTGGTCGGCTTGGTGGTACAAAAGTTCTCACATTCTTAAAAACTCGTTTTCCAAAAACAAAAAAAGGAATTGAAGCTTCCGAAGAAAAAATGGAACGGTTTGGAGCTTTAGCTGTCTGTTTTGGTCGTGTCATTCCTCTATGTCGTACTTATATTGCCTTTATTGCAGGAAGTGTAAAACAACCCTATTCTCAATTTTTCTCCTATTCTCTGTTTGGCATTACCGTTTGGAATTGTATTTTAATTGGACTTGGTTACTTATTAAAAAGTAATTGGAATGAAGTACAGCGGTATTACGAAAAATATAAAACAATTTTCGTAATTACCGCTGTTATCCTTGTTTTCTTATGTTTCCTAAGAAAATGGTATTTCAAACACCACTGTCCAAAAAATGATTCTGCATCATAAACTTTTGTTATTTTATTGCACTATTGATATCTGCTTTCATATCTAATACTGCCGCTCTTGCTGCCTCTGCATAGCCAGTTTCACCATACTTTGCATAAGCTTCCTGTTTATAAGCAGCAATAATACCTCTCGAAGAATTGATAATTGCACCAAGTCCATCTTCATTAAAGAAATGAGCAAGGTCTGCACCTTTACCACCTTGAGCACCATAGCCTGGTACTAAAATAAAGGTCTTTGGCATCAACTTTCTTAAAATTTTACCCTGTTCTGGATAAGTTGCACCAACCACTGCACCAACATTGCTGTAGTCACCACTCATACAATCAGAGCCCCATTCCACCACTTTTTCGCCTACATACTCATACAAAGGTCTTCCATCAATCATTCTATCCTGAAATTCACCGCTAGATGGATTTGAAGTCTTGACTAAGATAAACAAACCTTTATCATTTTTCTTACACTCATCTACAAAAGGCTTTACACCATCTGTTCCAAGGTAAGGATTTACTGTAACAAAGTCCTCTCCAAATGGCTCAAATGTATTTGCTCCAATCGTTACTTTACCAATATGACCTGTAGCATAAGCAGCGGAAGTAGAACCAATATCACCACGTTTAATATCACCAATCACAATCAAGCCTTTTTCTTTACAATACTGTACGGTCTGATGAAATGCTACAAGACCTGGAAGTCCAAACTGTTCATACATTGCCACCTGTGGTTTTACTGCTGGAATTAAATCATAAACGGCATCTATAATCCCCTTATTATACTGCCATACTGCCTGTGCAGCACCTTCTAATGTTTCTCCATGCTCTTTAAATGCAGCTTCCTTAATATAATTTGGAATATACCCTAACATTGGGTCTAATCCTACTACAATTGGAGCATCAGTTGCTTTAATTTTTGCAATTAACTTATCAATCATGATTTTTTCTTCTCCTTATTACTTTTTATATACAACTTCGCCATCTACAATCGTATAATAAACCGTACCATATACTTTCTTTCCTGCAAATGGAGTATTTCTTCCTTTTGAGTAAAAAGTCTCTGGGTCAATTAAATAAGAGGAATCTACATCTACAATTGTAATATCTGCTGGCATACCTACTTGTAAACTACCTTTGTTAAGACCAAGCACTTTTGCTGGCGATAAACTCATACGCTCCACTAATTGGTTTAGTGTAAGTTTCCCTGTACGCACCAATTCAGTTACTGTAAGTGCAAATGCTGTTTCCAAACCAACAATACCAAATGGAGCTTTTAACATTGTTTGCTCTTTTTCTTCTTTCGAGTGTGGTGCATGGTCTGTTGCAATTACTTCTAATACATTTTCTTGTAATGCCTGAATTAACGCTTGTTTATCTTCTTTCCCGCGAAGTGGAGGATTCATTTTATAGTTACCAAAATCTACAGGAATTTCCTCATCTGTCATTGTATAATAATGAGGCCCTGTTTCACCACTCACTTTTAACCCTGCTTCTTTTGCTAATGCAATCATTTTTACACTATCTTTTGTAGAACAATGGCACAAATGAAGCTGTACACCAGTTTCCCTAGCTAGAAAAATATCTCTTGCTGTAATAATGTCTTCTACTGCATTTGTAATACCAGGAAGTCTTAATTCTTCCGCCCTCTTTCCAGCATTCATTACTCCGCCTCGGACTAAATCAATGTCCTCACAATGGGCAAATACAGGAATTCCTGCTTCCGCAGCCGCTTTCATTCCTTCTGCATAAAGAGCAGAATTCATAACCGATTTTCCATCTTCGCTCACTGCTACAGCACCTGCTTGTGCCATACCTTTAATATCTGCTAATTCCTTCCCTTCTTGACCAATCGAAATTGCTCCAATTGGAAGAATGTGTACTTTAGAATCTGTTTTTGCTTTTTCCAAAAGGGCATGGATTTTTTCTGGTGAATCTGTAGCAGGCTTTGTATTAGGCATTGGACAAATACTCGTAAAACCACCTGCTGCTGCTGCCATAGAACCTGTTGCTATTGTTTCTTTGTATTCCAATCCCGGTTCTCTTAAATGGACATGCAAGTCAATAAATCCTGGCATTACATATTTTCCTGTCGCATCAATCATATTTGCATCTGTACAGTAAATACGTCTTGCCACTTCTTTTACTACACCATTTTGTACTAAAACATCATAAATTCCATCAATTCCCGCTGCCGGGTCAATCAGATGACCACCACGTATTAACAAATTCATCACCGCCATTCCTTTCTATTTTTTAGTAACCGTTCCACTACTCCTATCATTGACTACATAGCTAAACTTTTACTTTATTTTAAGTATAACTTACATCTACTAAAAATAATCCTTTTGGCTCTACAGCTTTTCCAGCCTTTTCTCTATCTCCCGAAGCGATAATGTTCGAAATTTCTTCTGGTGTAATTTCTAAAAGACCTACACTCAGTATCGTTCCTACTAAAATCCGCACCATATTTGGCCAGAAATCATCTCCTTTGATTGTCACAGTAATTTCCTTTTCATCCCCATAAATATCAATCGAAGAAATTGTCCTTACGGTAGACTTTTTCATTCTCTTATTATCAGAAAATGCCTTAAAGTCATGCGTTCCAATCAATTGTGCTGCTGCCTGCTTCATCAATTTAATATCAGGACGTTTAAAGCAGTAAAAATTATACTTTCTATCAAATACCGATGGCACTTCGCCAATCGTAATCCGATATTCAAAAATAAATTCTTTTGCATGAAAAGAAGCATGAAATCTATCATCTACCTCTAATGCTTCTAACACTGCAATATCTCTTGGAAGGTAACGATTCAAATACTGTTTCATTTCATACGTTTTCTTTTTTGAGTCTGTATGAAAGTTCGCCACTTGGCGATAGGCATGTACTCCGGCTTCCGTACGAATTGCACCAATTAACTCTACTTTCGTTCCTTCCATTTTTTCTAATACTTCTTCTATTTTTTCCTGAATCGCACCACCTTTTGCCGAACTACTATTTTTTACAGAAGTTACAGCCTTTTGCCATCCATCATATCTAGAACCATCGTATTCTATTATAAGCTGAATATTTCTCATCATCTACTCCACACTTTCAAAATATGCATCAATACCATCACAAATTGCTTTTACCATCTTTTTCTGATAATCTTCCGACCAAAGATTGGTATCTTCTTCCTTATTTGACATAAAACCAAGCTGAAGTACAGTAACTGGAATCTTACTCCAATTTAAAGTTGCTACTTTATCTGTTTCACTTAATCCTCTATCTTTTGCACCTGTTGCTGCAATTAACGCACTTTGTATAAAACCTGCCATACTCTTACAATCTTCATACATAGTTCCAATAAAAGAATTACTCTTGGATGGAATCTGTGCATAAATTCCTTTGGCATCTACATTAGATGCGGCATCTGCTTGAATACTAATATAGATTTCTGCTCCACTTTCATTTGCTAGTTTTGCTCTATCTGCATTACTTAATTCCACATTACTTTCTTCTCTTGTCATAAAGACTTCATAACCTCGAGCCATTAATTCCTCTTTTACCTTTAATGTAAATGCAAGACTCCATTCATGTTCCCTTTTTCCTGTTGTAGTACTTGTTGCACCATAGGACATTTTATCCACTGTTGTAGATGCACCCGGTCCAATTGGTTCATCTTCTGTCATTGCTTTTTCTTGCTGACCTGGGTCTAGGGCAACTTTATGCCTTGGTTTTGGCGTAGGTGTTGGTGTATTTGTTGATTCTGGTGCTTTCGTTGCATCTTGCGAAGAACCACCAGATGGTGATGGAGATACTAATGTACCAGAAGTTTGATTGCCATCCTCTTTTCCGTCTTTGACTACTGTAGCAATTCCAAGAACTACAGTGATTACTAAAAGAACTGCCACAATGCAAAACATCACTTTCGTAAGATTACTTAATTGTTTCATACTCGTCTCCTTGGTTGATAAAATTTCAGAACTTATTATTAGAATACCACATTTGATTGCTTTTTTCTACCAAAACAACTAAAAAAATAAAAAAAGGATACTTTTCCAAGTATCCTAACAGCTGATGACGGGAATTGAACCCGTGACCCCTTCCTTACCAAGGAAGTGCTCTACCTCTGAGCCACATCAGCATGCTCGTCAGGTCAGCTCATATAAGACCTGTGAGAGCTTCTTTTTAATTCTTTGTATGGCATTATCGACCGATTTGACCTCTTTTCCTACAGCAGCAGCGATTTGATTATAATTATAATCTTTCATATAGTAAAAGAGAACTTCTCGCTCCATTTTGCTTAACTGCCCTACAAGTGTATATTCTATCACATCTGCACTCTCTTTGTCAATAATTAATTGTTCTGGATTTTTGTTTTTTTCTGATGCAATTCCTAACAATTTTTCCATGGGTACTTCTTGCTCCTCTGCCCCTACCATACTATCAATGGAAACATAATTATTCAATGGCTGATTCTTCTTTGTATTAGAACCTTTCACTGCACTATACATCTGCCGATTAATACACATTTCCGCAAAATAAGCAAAAGAAACATCCTTTTCTTTTTTAAAATCACGAATTGCCTTATAAAGACCAATCATACCCTCTTGAATTAAATCCTCTTTATCAGCACCTACCAAAAAAAGGGTACGTGCCCTGCTTCGCACCAGATTCTTATACTTATTCATTAAAAAATCCATGGCCTCCGTATCCCCAGCCATAATTTTCTCTACTAAAATCTCATCCGTGTCCTGCTCTCGTCTTTTCATCAAATAAACATTTCTCCTTTTACATAATCGTTTTCTTTGGCAAGAGACTTTCTCAGATTAGTATCTTAGAAGGACCGTTTAGAAACGGCAGTCCTTGGCGAGGTCTTTTCGAGCCTAGTACTGCTCCGTTTCGCTACGAGCGAGAGCGTGTCCTAAAAGATACTAATCTGAAAAGTCTCTCTAAAATACAACTTATTAAGCACGCTGTCGTACAATTTCATATGCTAATATCCCTGTTGCTACCGAAGCATTTAAAGAATCAATTTGCCCCTTCATTGGAATACTTGCTGTAAAATCACAAGTTTCCTTCACTAAACGGCTTACCCCTTCTCCTTCATTTCCAACAACTAATCCAATTGGACCTGTTAAATTCTGGCGGTACATCACTTCTCCATCCATATCTGCACAAACAAACCATAAGCCTTGTTTTTTCAATTCTTCCATGGTCTGTACCAAATTTGTCACCTTTGCAACAGGAGTATAATTCAATGCACCAGCAGAAGTTCTTGCTACAGTTGCTGTCAATCCTACGGCACGACGTTTTGGAATAATCACACCATGAGCCCCTGCTTGGTTTGCTGTACGAATAATAGCACCTAAATTGTGAGGGTCTTCAATTCCATCCAAAAGAATTAAAAATGGTGCTTCTCCACGTTCTTTTGCAAGTGCTAACATATCCTCTACTTCCGAGTACTCATATGCAGCCGCATACGCAATTGCTCCCTGATGTTTTCCTGTATCTGAGAGTTGGTCTAGTCTATCTTTGGATACAAAGTTAATAATCGTATCCCCTTTTTTTGCTTCACGCAAAATTGTCTTAATTGGACCATCTTGGCAACCATCCAATAAAAACAGCTTATCAATTGGTTTTCCAGAACGAAATGCCTCAATTACAGCATTTCGCCCCTCTATTTTTAATTCTTCTATTTTCTGTTCCATATTTGCTCCTCTTATGATTCCTCTACACTATTCTGCTCTAAAATATCTGCCTCAATTGCTTCAAATCCCATACGAATAATTTCTGTCATACGGTCAAATTCCCCTTTTAAATAAAGCCATCCAATCAATGCTTCAAATCCTGTAGCTTTCCGATAATCATTAATACTTGCATTCTTAGCACTTGTATAAGACTTTGCATTTCTGCCTCTTTTGTATATTGTTACTTCTTCTTCTGAAAGCTGGTCTAAAATGGCCATTATCATTTGTGCTTGTGTTCCTGCTTTTGCTAAATTGCTCGCTCTCTTATTTAATCGGTCTACATGGGTATTTCCTTTATGAAGCAAAAGTGTCCGAATTACAATCTCATAAGCACAATCCCCCATATAAGCTAACACTAGCGGGGAATACAAATCTGCATTGATTTCCTCTAATGCAAAAGTTTCTTTTATTGCTCGCTCCAATACGTTCTGCCTCCTAGATAAGTTCCCAAACTGTTCCTTCTCTTGTATCTTTAATCTGAACACCTTTTTCTAAAAGTTCTGCACGAATCGCATCTGCCTTTGCAAAATCCTTTTCTTTCTTTGCTGTCCTACGTTCCGCAATCTTAGCAACAATAAATGCTTCTAATTCGGTATCTACTGCTGCCACTTCTTCTGCTACTGTTAAATCTAAGGAAAGCACTTCATCAAAACTTGCAATCAATGCTTTTTTCGTTGCATCATTCATTTCATCTCGCAATACATCATAAATCATTGTAATTGCCATTGAAGTATTCATATCATTACTTAATACCTCTTCAAATTTAGCACGATATGTTGCAAATTTTTCTTTATCTACTGCACCATCTTCTTTTAACTCTAATACTTTTTTATGCAATTTCTCATAAGCTACCGCTACATTATCTAATACATCATAGGAAAACTCTAACGGCTTTCTATAATGAGATTGTAAGCAGAAGAAACGATAAACTAAAGGATTATAACCTTTCTTTTCTAATAAAGAGACAGTTAAAAATTCTCCGCTTGACTTACTCATTTTTTTATTTCCCTTTTCGGTCAAATGATGTACATGGAACCAATAATTACACCACTTATGTCCTACATAAGCTTCACTCTGTGCAATTTCATTCGTATGATGTGGAAAGATATTGTCAATACCACCACAATGAATATCCATATATTCGCCCAAATGCTTCATACTAATGCAAGAACATTCAATGTGCCAACCCGGATACCCAACGCCCCAAGGACTATCCCACTTCAATTCCTGATTATCAAATTTAGATTTTGTAAACCAAAGTACAAAATCGCTCTTATTTCTCTTGTTAGAGTCTTCGCTTACATCATCTCTAACACCTACCATCAATTCTTCCTCAGACTGACTAGAAAATACATAATACTCTTTTAATTTAGAAGTATCAAAATATACATTTTCTCCTGCGACATAAGCATAGCCTTTTTCTAATAACACTTCAACCATTTCAATAAAACTATCAATACAATTAGTTGCTGGTTCTACGACATCTGGACGTTTAATACGAAGCTTCTCACAATCTGCAAAAAAGGCATCGGTGTAAAACTTGGCAATTTCCATCACTGTTTTATTTTCTCGTTTTGCACCCTTTAACATCTTATCTTCGCCTGTATCTGCATCACTAGACAAATGACCTACATCTGTAATATTCATGACACGTTTTACATCATATCCAACATAACGAAGTGTTTTCTCTAAAATATCCTCCATAATATAACAACGTAAATTTCCAATATGAGCAAAATGATATACTGTTGGACCACAAGTATACATATTAATTTTTCCATCTACATTTGGAATTAAATTTTCCACTTTTCTAGTGAGTGTATTAAACAAATAAACTTTGTTTTCCATGATTTTCCTCCTTTATTTTGATAGTATAAAGACAGGCTATATACTACTTTACATCTCTTTCTTTCAATAATACATCAATCAATTTGGACAAACGCTCATTTTCTTTTTGAAGTTCATCAATATCCGTTTTTACAGGGTCTGGCAAATGCACTTGGTCCATATCCTCTCTTGGAATTCGTACATTATCTCTCTTTACCACTCTGCCCGGAACACCAACAACCGTACAGTTTGGCGGTACTTCTGATAATACAACCGAACCTGCTCCAATTTTAGAGTTTTCTCCTACGGTAAACGAACCAAGTACCTTTGCACCTGCACTAATCATTACATTGTTTCCAATTGTTGGATGACGCTTTCCTTTTTCTTTTCCTGTACCACCAAGCGTTACCCCTTGATATAATGTTACATTATCTCCAATAATCGTAGTCTCTCCAATAATAACACCATTCCCATGGTCAATAAAAAGTCCCTTACCAATTTTAGCCCCTGGATGGATTTCAATTCCTGTTTTCCGAACCGTTCTTTGAGAATACCATCTCGCTAAAAAATAATGTTTATGCTCAAACAACCAATGGGCAACTCGATGACGCATAATCGCCTTAAAACTTGGATATAAAAAAACTTCCATTGGAGTTTTAATTGCTGCATCACGCTCCATAATCACTTGCATTTCTTCTTTTACATATTGAATTAGTCCCATATTTTCCTCCCTCACACAAAAATTTTATCACAAAACTTTTGTGCATTACAACATAAAAAGAGAAACCTTTTTTACATTCCCAAAAAAATTAGTGAATAGTAATAAAAAACCGCCTCTATATAAAAATAGAGACGGTCCGTCTGCGGTTTCCTCTAATCACGCCGCCTTTTGCATTTACTATATTCTATGCAATTAGGCGTTTTTTGTCAAGGTTTTCTTCGGATTCCATTACTGTACTAATTTTTTTCCAAGCTCCCGACATTCCTCTAAAACATCGGCATCTGGTGTTTCATTACAAATCACACCTGCACCACCAACGATAGTCGCTCCTGCTGCCATCATACGTTCTTCCCAATCACGCATCCATTGACCATCACCCCAGCCATAAGAGCCAAACAATGCAATTTTCTTCCCTGTAGCAAATTGTTCTACTTCACTCACAAAAGGTTGCATTTCCTCTGCTTCTAACTCTTCTCCGCCTGTAGCTGGACAACCAAGGGCAAATGCTGTTACATCTTTTAACATATCAGCAGAAACGGTTCCTACTTCTACTACATTCGCTGTTTTTCCTGCCAAACGAATTCCTTCTCCCACAGCTTCTGCCATTTCCTTTGTATTTCCTGTCTGTGACCAATAAATTACATAATATTCTTCCATCTTTCTTCTCCTTTCTGAAACTAAGAGACAATCTAAAAATAAAACTAATATATGCAAAGCTCTTATCTATTTTCCGATTGCCTCTCCTTTATAGTATTCTACAATCTCCATCATACTATAACTTTTTTTCAACAATAAAAGAGAGTGCCAAAAGACACCCTCTCTCATTCAAGGCTTACACTTACCACAAGCCTCATATCCTTCCTTTATTAAATCCTCTCTTGTACTTGTAACTTCTTTTCTATTATCCCCTGTAGTAGATTTTGCACTAGAACAAGAAGGCTCGTGAAACTTCTTTGTACTTACATTGATAACATACTCTTTCTTTTCTTCCTTACTAGAACTTCCCTCACCTGCTAACCAACTTTCTCCTGTTGTATAGTCAATTTCTACTCCTGGCTGAATATTATAGACAAATACATTAAAGCAAACGCCTTCTCCTTCATCTTCTACCGACCAAGCTTCCATCAATACACCATCTGCTACTAAATTATCTCCTTCAAACATTGGATATACTCGTAACATAACATGGTTTCCAGTTTCTTTTACGTAGTCTGCTATCATATTTTCAAATGGTAACATGCCGTCTACGTTCATATATCTTGTTCCAGTAATTAAATTTCTCTTATTTGCATTTTCTCCTGTCAACTGAAATCCAATCAAATGACAACGATTATAAAGATAACTTCCATCGACACAGTCATACTTTGCATTTACCCAACCACTTGGCTTTACCGAACTAATACTTCCTCTTTCTTCTGTTGGCATAATATCCTTTCCAACATTTGCATATACAATACGGCATCTGCCAAGTTCATCTAAATCAGGATATACTTCAAAAGAAGTAGTAAAAGAAGTATCTACTGTAAAAAATGGTATATTATTATTCACAACAGCAAATGCTTCTGTTGTATACTCTGGAATATCTTCTAAAGAAATTTCTGTTAAAACACTAAAATCAGTAGTAACCTCTTTGTTTTCATTTCCACTACTTGGTGTTTGAGACACTTCTGTTGTTGGAACTGGTGTTTTCGTTGGCTCTAATAAATCAACTATCGTATCCGTAATGGCATCTTTAATTTCATCTGTTGGCAATTCTTGTAATATATCTTGTATATTCTGCCCTAATTCTCCTGAAGAACCACATCCACATAAACTTAAACATAACACTAATACTAATAAATAACTTTTGATACGCTTCATCGTTTCACTCCTATTCTTCTTCTTTGTCTATTGGTACTATTTCTTCACATTCACTTTCACATAAACTAACTTTCTTTTGATAAAGTTCTTTTAACATCTCCAAATGCGAATTTCCTACAAAATCCAAAGAAGATATCAACTCATACTCAGATAAATCTAAAGTAAAATATCTATCCGATGGATAATGTCTATTCCAACGATATAAAATAATACATTCTATTTTATCTGCTACTTCAGAAACTTCTTTTTCTTCTACAAAACAAATATCTTCCTCTCCTGCCTCTAGCAAAAAGTCCTCGCTAATATACAAGCTCTCTTGTTCTTCTGGTAAAAACTGCTTTGCTGTATAAGGACTTACAAACAATTTTTGACCTTCCTTCAACATAGCAAGCATATCTTCTCGCACTTTTGCATCTTTACTTTGCCTACGCTTATTGAACATCACTCCCATTCTATCATCCACACAAACAATTAGTTTCACGTTAGTTCCTCCCCTTTTTGTATTTAAAATTTACTCTTTCTCCATCTGTTTATGACAACCAGAACATCCCGCACACGCTGTTCCTGCTCCTACTTCCCCATCATACGCATATACACCATGATTATTTCCACTAAATGAATAATTTCGTACATTTTCTAATAAACAAACCGCCTGTGCTGCAATTCCTGCACCACTACCTGTAAAGCCAAGACCTTCTTCTGTTGTTGCCTTTACATTTACTTGAGAAATATCAATTTGCAATGCCTCTGCAATATTTTCTCTCATCTCCTGAATATATGGAGCTAACTTTGGACGTTGGGCAATAATGGTAGCATCAATATTTTCCACAATAAATAATTCGGAATCCAAAAGCTGTTTTACTTCCTTTAATAAAGCAATACTAGAAATTCCTCGATATTTTTCGTCCGAATCTGGAAAATGCTTTCCAATATCCCCAAGTGCTGCCGCCCCAAGCAAAGCATCCATAATGGAATGTAACAATACATCCGCATCCGAATGTCCTAATAATCCTTTTTCATAAGGAATTAAAACTCCCCCTAAAATGAAAGCTCTCTCCTCCACTAAACGATGTACATCATATCCCGTTCCAATTCGCATAATCTTCCTCCTATCTTTTTTACGAACGCTCTCTTAATTGATATTCGGTATCCTCATCTATCATTTGCAACATAATTTCTGCAAAATAAGGGTCAAATTGTGTTCCTTTTCCCTTTTCTATTTCTTCCCTAACTATATGCTGCGGCAAAACATCTCGATAAGAACGTTTAGAAGTCATTGTATCATACGCATCCACAACACTAATAATTCTTGCAATTTCTGGAATCTCTTCTCCTTTTAATTTATCAGGATATCCCTTTCCATCATATCGTTCATGATGCCAATGAGCTCCAATACTAACACCTTCAATTTCTGTCATATTTTTTAAAATATTTGCACCTATCTCTGGATGTGCTTTAATCAACGTATATTCTTCTTCGCTCAACTTAGAGGCTTTATTGATAATTGCGTTTGGAATCCCTATTTTTCCAATATCATGTAACAATCCAATAAAATAAATATCCTCTTGTTCTTTTTCTGTTTTACCATCTCTCCTTGCAATTTCCTTTGCATATTGAGCAACTCGAATGGAATGCCCATTTGTATATTTATCTTTTGCATCAATCGTATTCGCAAGCGTCATCATAATTTGAGAAGTCAAACGTTCTAATTTCTTTCGACGTTCTTCCGCTTTTCTTGTTTGCCACTCTACTTCTTGCTTTAAGTGTTTTTGCAAGTGTGTAAACTCGATTGCTGTTCTTACACGCTGTAACATAATCTCTGCAATAAATGGTTTTGTAATAAAATCGTATGCTCCTTCTTTTAATCCTCTAATTTCTACCTTTTTATCATTATCTGCAGTCAAAAAGATAACTGGAATTTCTCCCCATTTTATATTTGCTTTTAATTGTTGTAACACTTCAAAGCCACTCATCTGTGGCATATGCACATCTAACAATATCAAATCTACCCATTCCTGCTGCAAATATTCTAAACATTTTATGCCGGATTCTACTTTTATTACTTCATAACCATGCTTAATGAGAATTAGTTCCGCCATTCTCAAATTCATATTGTCATCATCTACTACTAAAATTTTACTCATACCATACTCCTAGTATTTCTTTTTCTTTTGGTTAAATTCCTAAGTATTTTATTGCCTCTTCGATTGTTTTATCATACCATTCCATCATACTCGTATGTCGTTCTTTAATAAAATCTATGTCGTTTTGTTTTCCAGCCTGTTCTAATTCTAATGCTTTTTGTGATAGCAAAAGACCACCAATACTTTTAGAAGTAGACTTTAGAGAATGTACTAAAATAGTATAATCTTCCCAATCTTCCTTTTCATAACATCCTTGAATACTTTGCACTTTTTCTTCTTTCATTTCGCAAAACATTTGTAAAAACTCTCGATACATTTCCTCACTATCCATACTGTATTGCAAACCCGTTCCTACATCAAGTAATGCTACTTCTTGTAGTTCTGCTATTGGTGCTGTCTGTTCTAATACGCACTCTTCTTGTACAAATTTTGGTTCTTGTTCTATCAAAAGCTCTAAAATAGCTTCCTCTTCTATAATATCGGCTTTTTCTTCTGTTAATTTCAGTTTTTCTCTTGGAATATATTTTTTTAATATTTCTTCTAATAAAATTGGGTCAATTGGCTTACTTAAGTAATCATCAAAACCTTCTGCCAAATAATGCTCTCTTACTCCTAAAATAGCATTTGCTGTTAAAGCAATGACTACCGCATGTTCACTTAAATTATCTTTCATTGCTTTTAAATTTCTTAAAGTTTCTATCCCATCCATTCCAGGCATCATATGGTCTAAAAAGATAACATCAAATGCTTCTTTTTTTGCATACTGTAAACAAAGTTCTCCACTAGAACATTTAGTTACTTGTACTTGCGTCTTTTGCAATAGTTTTTCTACAACAAATAAGTTCATATTATTGTCATCAACTACCATAACTTTAACATTAGGTGCTATAAATTGCTCTTGATAATTACTCATTGACTGTATGTATTTTTGGAAACGTTCTTGAAAATCTCCTATCTTTTCCTCACCCATTACTTTTTGTGGTAAAGAAACCGTAAATGTGGAACTTACCCCATAAAGACTTTCTACTTGTAATGTCCCTTGCATTAACTTAATCAATTTATCAGTAATAGCAAGACCTAAACCAGTACCTTCTACATTACGATTTTTCTTCATATCTAATCGTTCAAAACTACCAAACAATTTTGACATATCTTCTTTACGAATACCTATTCCTGTATCGCGCACGACCACCTTCAACATAATTTCATTTTCTCTAAGTGCTTCTTGACCAATAAATAATTCTATATTTCCTTCATTTGTATATTTCACTGCATTATTTAATATATTTACAAGCACTTGACGAATTCTTACTTCATCACCAAATAATTCATTTGGAAGTTCTTTATCTACTTTTATATAAAACTCTAAGTTTTTCTGCTTTGCTTTAATATCAATCATATTTACAATATTATTTAACAAAGAACTTAAGGAATATTTATCCTGCACAAGTTCCATCTTACCCGCCTCAATTTTGGAAAAATCCAAAATATCATTGACTAAAGACAATAAAGTTTTACTTGCTCCTTGTACATTGACAGCATATTCCTTTACACTTTCTTGATTCATTTCTTTTTCTTGACATTCCCTAAGAATCATTTCATTCATTCCCATAATCGCATTGATTGGAGTACGAATTTCATGTGACATATTTGCAAGAAAATCACTCTTTGCATGATTTGCAACATCTGCTAATATTTTTGCTTTACGCAATTCTTCGCTTTCCTTTGTTTTTTCCTCTGCACCAAATAGGAAAAATAAAACAATTGCCAATAATAACAGTAATAATCCAAATACCCACCAAATTAAAATAGTAATATTAGAAATGCCTTCTGACACTGCTTCCTTCGACACAGTACCAGCTAATAAAAAATCAGAACCTCCAATTTCTGAAACAAATAAAAAGTGTTCCTTTCCTTCTTTTTCATACTGTTTAGAAGCTGCTGTTGCAATATTCAATTCTTTCCGAATCTGTTCAAAAGAAGTTTTCATTTCTACATTGGAAAAAAGAAACTGTTCTGTTTCTCCATTTTCTGTAGGAATAATAATTTCCATTTCTCTATTTGTCACAAAGACATATCCAGCTCCATCATAACAACTAATACCAAAAATTTCTGCTAATACATCTTCTTCATAAAACCTATACAAGACATATCGAACATTTTTATTACTATACACTGGAACAGTAAATAATAACCCTTTTTCTGGTGTATAAGAAATCGCACTATTTCCACGAAAAGAATCTTGAATACCAGAAAAAGATTGAATACTTAAAGTTTCACCATATACCGAAGTTCCACCTAATTCTAACAATCCCATTTTAGAATCATATTCCATTTCTTCAAACGCTTGTAATATATTTTCCTTATTCATTACATCATGTTCTATCAAAGTAGAAATATGTTCTAAACATCTCAACTCTATTCCAAATTTTTCATCTACTAAATCGGCTAAAACTTTAGATTGTTGTGTCACTTGTTTTTCTGTATAATGTTGCAACAAAGAACTTAACTTCATCTGCATAACTAGTCCAACTACGAAAAGTATGATAATAAATATAGCAAGCATAATTATTGTTTTATATCGTTTTATGTAATGTTTTACTTCTTTTTTACTCATAAACTCTAACACCTTCTACAAACCAATCAAATTGCTCTAATAATACTTTATCACTTATCATTTCATCTTCATTACATCTTAAATTGCCCTGATTATCATAAATACTCCCTGAAAATACTGCTTTTCCTGACAAAATCTCTTGTTTTGCAAGTTCCACCTCTAGTTTAATTTCCTCAGAAACTAAACTAGAATATTCCAATAATCCTACCGCACCCACTTCTAAACCAATCCAATAATTTTCTTGCAAATTTGCCTTTCCTTTTAAAAATTCAGTTAATAATTCTTTATAAACAAGTTCCCATTTGCATCCTACCGTTGTTAAATAAGTAGAAGATACTTTTTCTGGAGGCATATGATATCCAATACAAAAGACTCCTTCTTTGTCTGCTATCTCTGCTATATAAGCTCGATTTTGATGATAAGTTATCACATCTATTTGTTCTTCTTCTATTAAAGTGTTAGCAGCGGCTACCTCTAGTTCTTTATCCTCCCATGAACCTGTCCAATGCACAATGACTTCTGCCTCTTTATTCACTCGTCTTACTCCAAGAGTAAATGCATTAATACCTCGATTGACCTCATTATTTTCCATTGCTGCAACATATCCAATTTTATTCGTTTTTGTCATCATTCCTGCTATAATTCCAGAAATATATCTAGCCTGATACATTCTAGCAAAATAAGAAGTCATATTTTTTTCATGATATTCGGAAGAATTTGCATAAAATACAATTTCAGGATATTCCTTAATAATATCCTTTACTTCTTCTGAATAATTATAACTAGAAAGGACAATCATACTTGCTCCTGCTTTTACTAATTCTTCTATGGCTTTCTCACATTCTCCACTAAATTCTTTAATATCTTCTTTTATTAAAAATTCTGTACCCAACATTTCACAAGCTACTTTTATACCATCATAATGGGTACTATTCCAACCACTATCATCCTTTTTTCCAGACATAATATATCCTATTTTTATACTATCTTTTTCTTCCAATAACTCTATCTTTGATATTAATAAAAAAATAGCCGTCAAAACTGCTATCGCTACAAAAAGAATTCCAATTCCCTTTTTATTCATCAATCACTACCCCTTCTACATACCAATCAAATTCATTTAACATGACATAATCTGTCATACTTTCTCCTTCTTGTACACGAATTACTCCATTTTGGTCTTTAATTGTACCATAAAAGACATCTATCATCATACTTTCTAATGCTTTTTGTTCTTCCTTCATTACTTCTTTAATTCCTTCTTTTACATTATCAGTTAATGGTGATAATGCTATCAGACCCGTTTCAATTCCTTCCCAATAAGACTGACTCATAAACTTTCCTTGCAAACATTCTAAAATATGTGGTTCATAAAAGTTTTCCCACTTCCAAACAGGTGCTGTCAAAAAAGTATTTGGATAATTTTTTGCATTATCCATGTTATAACCAATCGACCAAATGCCACATTCCTCTGCTAACTTTAACACAGCTAAAGAATCTGTATGCATTGCTACTACATCAATTTTATGTGCTTCTAGCAAATTTTTTGTGGCTGTTTCTGTCATTTCATCATCTGTCCAAGAATTAGACCATTTAACATACACCGTAGCTTTTGGATTTACTTTTTTTACTCCTAATGTAAATGCATTAATACCACGATTTACTTCAGAAATTGGAAATGCAGCTACATAACCAATTTCATTCGTCTCTGTTTGCAACCCTGCTACAATCCCACTCAAATAACGAACTTGATACATTCGCCCAAAATAAGTAGATAAATTATGTGCTGTTTGTGTTCCTGTTGCATGAAAGAAATAAATTTCGGGATGCTGTTCGGCTGCCTTTAATTCCCATTCTCCAAGACCAAAAGAATTACAAATAATAATTTCACAACCTTCTTCAATTAATTCTTCTATCATTTGAACACATTCTTCATTCTCTGGTACATTTTCTCGATATAAAATTTCCAAATTTAATTTTTCTGCTACTTTTTCTATTCCTTCATAATGAGATTGACCATAACTTTTATCTTGGCAAATACCATTTAATAAAAATCCTATTTTTGTCTTTTCCTTTGTTACATCTGTTTCTGTTTTTGTTTCATTGATAAAAAAAATTCCTATAACAACTATAACCAAAATAGTCATAAATACAAAAAATATTTTTTTCATAATTAATAACTCTCTCCCTGTATTTACAATAACATTACTATTCTAAAAATCGGTCTATTGCTTGTGCTATTCCTTTAGCTATTTTTTTCTGATATTCTTCCGTTGCCAATAATTTATCTTCTTCTGGATTAGACATGAAGCCCATTTCTAGAATAGTAGTTGGTACAGTAGTCCAATTGATTCCTGTCATCGTATCGGTCTCCCAGATTTGTCGTTTCTTTGCTCCTGTTTCTTCTACCACTTCTTCTAATACTAATTCTGACAATGTTCTACTCTTCTCATACCATTCACTATTATAAGGATTCTTTGATGTTTGGCAAATCGTCATTACACCCTTTGCATCTTGATTGGTAGAACTATCCGCATGTATACGAATAAAGGCATCTGCTTTTACTTCATTTGCAATTTTTGCTCGTTCTACATTAGAAATATCTATATCATGTGTTTCACGAATCATAATTACTTCATAACCCTTTGCCAATAATTCTTCTTTTAACAAAAGACTAACCTTTAAATTCAATTCATACTCTGCTAGACCTGTCACTATTCCCTGAGTTCCACTAGAAACTTTTGCTTTCATCACATCAGAATTTGGACCATTTGGTTCTTTTTCATAATTTCCTTTTCGCTGATGACCAGCATCAATGACAATCACAAAAGAGTTTCTTTCTACAACTTCAGTAATTGTTGGTACTGGTGTATGCGTCGGTGTTACTGTTGGCGTGTTTGTTGGTACTGGCGTATGCGTTGGTGTTACTGTCGGTGTATTTGTCGGTACTGGCGTATGCGTTGGTGTTACTGTCGGCGTACTTGTTGGTACTGGCGTATGTGTTGGTGTTACTGTCAGTGTATTTGTCGGTACTGGCGTATGCGTTGGTGTTACTATTGGTGTACTCGTTGGTACTGGTGTATTTGCTAGTTTAACAGTTGCCATACATCCTGATAGAAAAAACACAATACATACTATACTCCATATTTTCTTTTGATTTGTCATCTTTATATATCACCTAATTCCTATTTTATTATGATAACTTTACCAGCTATCCTAATTCTTCTTAATGCTCCACGCACCTGAAAAGGGGATTGCTCGTTCTGCGTTAAAAAACAAAAAAACCTTGAAAACACTAAGTTCTCAAGGTTTCCTGCTTAGTAGCGAGAAAGGGATTTGAACCCCCGACACCACGGGTATGAACCGTGTGCTCTAGCCAACTGAGCTATCTCGCCACGATGGGACCTATAGGGCTCGAACCTATGACCCTCTGCTTGTAAGGCAGATGCTCTCCCAGCTGAGCTAAGATCCCATATCTTTTATTTTTTTGTACCTGTCGCTCAAGTACGTTTGTATTATATCAAGCGTTTTGAATTTTGTCAACACTATTTTTCTATTTTTTTTTAATTTTTTTAAAAATTTTTTCAATTCCTACAAAATCCCTGCAATCTTCATTGACGAAAAAGTTTAACAGTGGTAAAATAGAAAAACAGCGAAATTGTGCCAAAATAAGCAGACTATAACAAAAATCAGTAATATGGAGAAAAGGATAATGCAACCTTATTTTTTTAGTGCAGATGAATATTTCAAACAAACCTTTGGAAAAAAAATGTTTCGCCTCTCTTTAGATGGTGGTATGACTTGTCCAAATCGGGATGGTAAAGTTGGAATTGGTGGATGTGCCTTTTGTAGTACCAGTGGTTCTGGAGATTTTGCTCAAAAATGTATTACTTCTATTGCCAATCAAATTGAATCTGCCAAAACACAAGTAGTAAAAAAACTTCCAAAAAACGGTGCACCTTATGGATATGTTGCTTATTTTCAATCATTCACAAATACTTATGCAACAATAGATTACTTACGCTTCTTATTTATGGAAACTATTCAACATCCTGATATAGAAGCCTTATTTATTGGGACTAGACCAGATTGTTTGCCAGAATCTGTCCTTTCCCTTTTATCGGAACTAACAACTATAAAACCAGTCTATATTGAACTTGGTCTTCAAACAACAAAACAAGAATCCATTCGCTATATCAATCGTTGCTATGAAAATTCTGTTTTTGAAACAGCTGTTATAAATTTACATAAAAGAAATATCCCAATCATTGTCCATTGTATTTTAGGACTCCCCTTTGAAACACTTGCAGATATGGAACAAACAATTGACTATATCTGTTCTTTTCCTGTTCATGGGATTAAATTACAACTATTACACATATTAAAAGGCACAAAATTAGAACAAGACTATCAAATGCTTTGCGAACAACAAGCATTTTATTGTATAAACCGTGATACTTATTTGGAAACGTTACTTACTTTATTAGAACGTATTCCATCTAATATTGTCATTTACCGTCTAACAGGAGATGGACCAAGACATCTTTTAATCGCTCCCTTATGGAGTACCGATAAAAAACGAATACAAAATGATTTCCGAAAATTATTGCAAGATAGACAAATACAACAGGGAGGTAAGTGTCCTTAGATGACACATAAATAAGAATGATGCAATCAGAATCTTTAATGCTTTATAAACTAATTATCCTTTATATTTTAGACCGAATGACATTTCCTATTACAAATACTGAACTTACTCGATTTATTTTAGAAAAAGAATATGCTAGTTATCTCACTATTCAAGAAACATTAGAGGAACTGATTGAAGACAAATATATTGAATTAGAAACAGCTCATAATTCTTATTTATATCAAATTACACCTTCAGGAAGACAAACTCTTTCCTACTTTTATACTACCATTTCACTTGCTATTCGAGATGATATTGATGTATACCTTTCTGAAAAAGAATATGAATTACGAGAAATGATTGCAGTTTCTGCGGATTACTATGAAATAAAGAAAAATGAGTTCGTTGTGGAACTCCGTATTGTAGAACGTGACAGCGAACTCATTCATATTAACTTACCAGTAACCTCTCCAGAAGAAGCAGATATGATTTGTAATCACTGGAAAGAATATAACTCCGATATCTATGCCTATGTGATTTCCACGCTAATGGCTGGGATTCCGCCATCCAAAAAAGACTAAATGCATTTTCCGCTCGGTTACTTTTCCATTTAGTAGTTGTTGAAAGCCTCCTCTACTTAGTATCAACGTTATGGTTGCTTTGTCAATACCTTTCGCAAACTGCTAACTCTAGTGGGATACTAAGGAGGACCGTAAAGAGACGTTCGCACTTAGCGAGGTCTTTTCGAGCTTAGTGCGGCTACGTCTCGTCCCGAGCGAAAGCGTGTCCGACTAGTAGCCCACTAGAGTAGCCGTTTTTACACTGAACTAAATACCTGTCATCTACTCTACATTTAAATATGATTCAATAATTTCCCATATCTCCTCTTTTCCTTGCTTTGTTTCAGAAGAAAAAGGAATTAAAATCGTTTCTTTTTTTAATCCTAATCCAGTACGCAACATTTTTATATGCTTTGGCACTTGGCTTCGATTGATTTTATCAAGTTTTGTTGCAATAATCACTGGTTCAAATCCATTATATTCAATCCATTCATACATATTTTTATCATTAGCAGAAGGTTCATGGCGAATGTCAATCAAAAGAAATACTAGCTTTAATTGTTTTGATTTCTTTAGATAACGTTCAATCATCTTACCCCATTTTTCTTTTGTTTCTTGTGATACTTTCGCATACCCATAACCAGGCAAATCCACAAAATATAATTGTTCTTCTACATTATAGAAATTAATCGTCTGTGTTTTTCCTGGTTGTGCAGATGTTCTTGCTAATGATTTTCGATTGATTAATGAATTAATTAAAGAAGATTTTCCTACATTTGACTTTCCTGCAAATGCAAACTCAGGCAAACTATTTTCTGGCAAGGTACTTGTAATACCACATACCGTTTCTAATGATACATTATTTACATTCATCTTCCATTTCCTTTCTCACTAAAGCATACTCTAATACTTCTGACATTTGAGAAACAGGAACAATTTCCATTCCAGAAGTAATTTCTTCGGAAATTTCTTCTAAATCACTTTCATTATCTTTTGGTATTAATACCAGTTTGATTCCTGCTTGTTTTGCTGCCAACAGTTTTTCTTTTAATCCACCAATTGGCAACACTCTACCTCTTAGTGAAATTTCACCTGTCATTGCCACATCAGCTCTTACTGGTG
>CALAEX010000147.1 GCA_937891165.1 uncultured Lachnospiraceae bacterium
TTTTTCCTAACTTGACTTATTGCATAGATTGGAATTGAACCAATGACCTGCGGATTAATCGTCCGCCGCTCTGCCACCTGAGCTACTATGCTTTTTAGAATACTATGTGTATTCTAACCCTAAAATCTCCCTACGCCACACGATTTACGAGAGAGGTGAGATTTTTGCTTAATGAAAATCCCTCCAAAAATTAAGCTACTAATCTGCAGATTCTAGCATACCGCTTTTTGTTTACCGTTGCTTTCCTTGCCCTTACGCGTGTCGTTCGTTTTCCTGCCTGCATCACTGCACAGATTCTATTAAGCAAACTACAGCCACTCGCCGCCCTTTTATTTTTGTGATGGGAACACTATAAGGTCATTTGGGCGACCCTTATAGATAAAAACCCCTAATAATAATTGGTTCTATTATTATATTTTATTTTTCAATACCGAATATAAAGGAAAAAGGATTAGTAAGGGATAGTCCTATTACTATATAATATTTTTATTTTAAAGGAGGATATTTAAAATGAGTTTTCTTGACACAATTGCACGTATTCCTAAGATTCTGGAGGCGAATGTAAATTCTTTGCTTGACAAATGTGAAGACCCTATCAAGATGATTGACCAGTTACTTGTAGACTACAAAAGAAATCTTGGGGATGTGAAAAAGGATTTAGCTGAAGTTATGGCTAATCTTAACATGGCAGAGAAAGAGTTAAAGGAACAAGAAGAAAAAGTTGCTAAATATGCTAATGCAGCACAGTCAGCAGTTAATGCAGGAAATCTTGATGATGCAAGACAGCTTTTAGCTTCTAAACAAGCAGCAGAGGCTACTAGAGATAGTCTTAAACAGAATTATGATATTTGTTTACAGAATTGTAATACTATGAAAGCAGGTTATAATAAACTTGTTCAAGATATTGAGGTTCTGGAGCAGAAAAGAGATACTGCTAAAGCTAAAATGAGTATGGCTAAGGCTCAGGAAAAGATGAATACAGCAACTTCTATTGCAAAAACTAGTAAGGTATCTGATAGTTTTGCTAAGTATGAAGAAAAGGCGGATAAAGCTCTTGCTAGAGCAAATGCTATGCTTGAATTAGATAGTAGTATTGAGACTGCAGACCAGCTTGCAAACAAGTATAATATTGGTGGTAGTTCTCCCTCAGTAGAGGCTGAGTTACAGGCTATGATGGCAAAAGCAAATGGTGGGGTAGCCCCTACTAGCAGTGCATCTGTTGAAGATGAGTTACAGGCTATGATGGATAATAAAAACTAACACATACATATTTGGAGGGTAAGATGATATTAGGTGGTTGTATTTATAGTAGTTTATTTTTAAGTATTTTAATTTATATATTAAATATGAGAGATGAACTTTTAATCACTATAGGGTTACAACATTATAATACCTTAGTATTTGGATGCTTCTTTGGGGTATGTGTTTTCATTCTTACTTTAGTTTACAAGTATATTCTTTACAGGGAGAGTTTATTCTCTCCCTATAGAGAGGAGATTATAAATGAAAAAATTTAATAAAATAGTATTTATACCTTTAATAATTTCATTATGTCTGTTATGTTTTATACTGTATGCTAAGTTATCTTCAAACGTATTAATAATTAATATGGGGGTACAAAAATATAGATTTATGATGATATTTCTTATTGTGGTTTTAGTTTTACTAATTATTATTAGTATAGTATTATTTTTAAATAATAAAAGAGTAAAAAATAATTCTGTTGATTATAGTGTGGATTCAAAACTTGTTAGCAGAGTTAATTCCACTAGAACTGATTTAAAACGCCTTGCATCTAAATTTCAATATGAGTTAAAAGTAGCTAAGTTATTTACAGAAGCTGATAAGGTATTATATTCTGTATTAGAGTATTATACTTCTATAGAATCAGATATTCGTAAAAGCGGTTATACAGAATTAGCTGATGCAGATGATATTATTGTAAAAGTATTAGATGCTATGGTTAATGACTCAGCTCACTTGATTCGTTTAGGTAAACTATATTCTTCTACTAAAGATGAATCCTTACAAAATGAGTTATTTTCCTCGTATGAAAATTTAGTGTCTAAAAGGGATAAAGCAGTTGATTTTATTACTTCTATATTAAGATACATAAATAGTAGTGATACTAAAGAGGATTCAAAAACTCTGGCTAGTATTAATAGTTATAAAGATATTGTTTTGGGTGAGATTTCCTCTAGTGATTCAGATTTATTATAAGGAGATAATATATGAAAAAGTTTAAAGGTCTTGTATCTCTAATGCTTGCATTTTCAATGCTCGCAGGCTGTGGGGTATCAGATAGTGTTCGTAGTACAGATAATAAATATAAAGCATTAAGTAAAGAAGATGCTAGTTTAGAATTAAATACTCTACTTTCTGAGGTAGATGTAAATTACATTACTTCTCCTACTTTAGATATTTATATGGAGGAAGAAGGAGAAAAAATTGCGTTAGCAAGTATAGATACTTTTGATATGCCAGTAATAGGTAATGGTCAAGTCAATATAGAGATTGCAACAGCTACTGAGTTATCTCAAAAAGCACCTGATGATTGGATTAGTGTAGTAGCTGAAAACTTTAACAGGGAAGGCTTTGAAGTAAATGGTAAGAAAGTTTCCGTGTCAGTTAGGGCTATTAACTCTGGAGAGGTAGTTACATATATTAATGCAGGTGCTTATGAGCCTAATATGTTTATTCCAAGTAATTATGCTTGGGGTAAAATGTTAGAAGCTAGTGGGGTAGGCATTAAAAAATTAGAAGACCGTATTGCAGGAAATACTGCAGGTATTTTAATGAAACAGGATGTGTATAAAACTTTTATTGAAAAGTATAAAGATATAAGTGTTTCTAACGTATTAAAAGCGGCTAATGCTGGAGATTTAGTGTTTGCATATACTAATCCATATACATCCTCTACTGGGTTAAATGCTTTAACATCCATGTTAAAGGAGTTTGATAGTAAAGACCCTCTCTCTAGTAAAGCAAGTGAAGCTTTATTGGAGTACCAGAAGTCAAGTCCACCAGTAGCTTATAATACTTCTGTACTTCGTAATCAAGCTGCTAAAGGTTTAGTTGATGTGATGGTTATGGAAGAGCAGTCTTATATTAATACTCCAGAGTTAAGAGATTATGAATATAGTCCTTTTGGTATTAGACATGACCATCCAGTATATACATTCGATTGGAATAGCGATGAACAAGATGAAGTAGCAAGAATGTTTACAGATTATTGTTTAACTGAGAAAAATCAAAAATTAGCTACAGATAAAGGTTTTAATAGAACAGACTCTTATAAATCGCAAGATAGTGGTTTAACGGGTACAGAATATTTTACGGCTCAGTCTATTTGGAAAGATAACAAAAATGGGGGAAAACCTATCGTAGCAGTATTTATTGCAGATACTTCTGGTTCTATGTCTGGAGAGCCTTTAGCAACATTACAAGACTCTTTAATTAGTACTATTCCTTATATTAGTGATGGACATTATGTAGGTTTAGTTAGTTTTGAGTCGGATGTAACAGTTAATTTACCTATTGAGGAGTTCAATAGTAAGCAAAGAGCGTATTTCTCTGGTGAGGTAAAGAACATGATAGCCACTGGGGGTACTAATTCCTATGATGCATTGTTAGTAGCTCTAGATATGATTGATAAGAAGATGCAGGAAGTTCCAGATGCCACTCCAATCATTTTTATGTTAACAGACGGTGAGCGTTCAGGAGGTTATACTTTAGGTAGAGTTGCACCGATTGTAATGGGTATGAATGTACCAGTTTATAGTATTGCATATAATTATGGCAATATGGATGAATTGGTAGAGTTATCTAATCTAAATGAAGCAGCATCTATTCGTGCAGATTCTTCTGATATCGTTAATCATTTAAGAAACTTATTTACTACACAGTTATAAAGGAGTATTATTTAAAATTAGTTATATAGAGTTAAGATTACATTAAGTAGTCTTAACTCTATTATTTTTATAAGGTACACTATTGACTTTTTTAAAGTTTTATGGTATAATAATATAAATTAGGTATATAGTAATTATAATAAGAGGTGGGTATATGCTAGATAAGTTTGAAAAAGGTATTCCATTATTAGAGTCTGAGTTACTAGATTCCGGGTTAAGTATAAAGGATATAAATGATTTAGTCACTAGGGGGGAACTAAGAAAGTACACACCAATAGAAGGGGTATATTATATAAATAATCCTATATCTTTTTTAGATTTTTCTAGTGATACTATTATATTACCTAATCAAGTTATAGAAAAGATATACATGGGTTATAATTTTGAATATGGTTTTTATTATGCTGATAGTTTATTAAATAAGTTAGGACTAAGTACTCAGGTACCTAATGTGGTTTCAATACTAAGTTCTAAGATAGATAGGGATAAACAGATTACAGTAGATGGAATGATTTTCAATTTATATTCTTTTAGCAGTAAATTTCGTGAGGAGTATAATAGGGATAATTTATATAAATATATTGTTTGCTTGATTGAGAATGAGTATAAAAATTATTTGGATATTTCATTAGATGATTATATACGAAAGAAAGACGAGTGGGGGGTATCTGATTGCAGTTTAACTTTAAGTAGTAGTTTATATAAAATGTAGAGGGTATTATAGTATGTTTTTACATGAAGATAAGATTTTATTTGAAAGAGTTATATCTTTTACCAGTAATAAGTTAAAGGTAGATTCTAGTATTATAGTTAAAGATTATTATGTAACGATGTTCTTAAGAGGTATCTCTAAGTCAAGTCCAGATTAATGTATTTTACAAAGGAGTTTAAATCATGAAAACTGATGGTAAAACTTTTACAAATGATATGGAATTTTATTGTAAGAAAGTAGGCATTGATGAAATTTATGACGTATATTGCTTATATTGCTTAGAAGAAAATTTAAGTATTCCAAATAAAGATGCTGAGTGTATTAAAAAAGCAAGAGATGTTTATTTTAATATGTTACTTGTAGGATGCTATACTTACGGATGCTATTCTTCAAAAGATAATAAGCTTGTGGGAGTAATTAATGTCAATAAATGTTTAGACTATTATCCTAATTATTGTGATAATCCATATGTTCATTTAGAAACATTTATTGTTCATAAAGATTATCAAAATAAAGGTATCGGAACGCAACTTCTAACAGAGGTATTAGTAATAATTAAGGAAGAAGGTTGTACTTATGTGATTATGCAATCTAACAATCCAACCGTACAACACATAGCAAAGAAAGTAGGATTAACTAATTCGTTGTCTGATATGAGAATTGATTTTACGCAAACATGAGGATGATAATATGAATAGAAGAATGATTAAAGCTTTGAAAAATAAATATGTCTACGTTGATATTGATGGCACATTAGCTGAATACCGCTTTAATAACCATGTAAGTGCAAAAGACGGAACTACTAATGGACAAACTATGGAAGAGATAGAAAATCATGTTTTTCTACATAGTAGACCATTAAAAACAGTCATTCAAACGCTTAAAAGAGCGAAAACTAAAGGTATTTGGATATGTGGTGCTATTATATCCCCTGTGGAGTTACTTGATAAGATTGTATGGCTTGAGGAAAACTGTAAAGGTATTGAATTCAATGGAAATTTTTGGTTTGTGCCAGAGGAATATTGGGATAATTTTCTTGAATATTTTGACCATAATAACAGCTTAGGGTACAAGCTTGCTTCGAATGATACCTGCATTGAAACTAAATATGGAGCAATTATGAAAGGCTCTAAAACTCGCATATGGGATTGGATAATAAGTCACAATTTTACTGAGTTAGAGAAAACAGTATTTGTTGACGATGTGTTATCCTATCTAAAATATGCAGAAGAGCGTGGTGTTACTGCATACCATATTAGTAGTTTTATAGATTAGGAGGTAAATATGGATATATATAATGTATATAAAGATGATATAGAGTGGGCAAATAAATTTAACCCTTTAAAACACAATGATATTGTTACTCTTGAGAATACTACAGTAGGTGTGGGTGAAGTATTTGAGGTTATTCATAATGACCGCCAATACTATCTTCAACCGCTTTCCTCATGTCTGTGGTTTCCAATGGCGATACCAGAACAAACAAAAGCAACCGTAGCATTTTTTCAGAGTATGGACAAGTCTTTTGATGATTATCTTGGAATTGGTGGATGCTCTAGCGAAGAGGAAGCCATTAAAGAAATCCAAAGGTTGTTGGATAAAGAAAGAGATGGTAGGCATAAATATTATGTTATCCAAAAACAATTTGGTCAGCCAATTGGACTGTTTTATGTATATGAATATCATCAGAAATACAAGCGTTGTAATATTGCAGTAGGGATATCCTCTGAATACAGAGGCAAAGGGTTAGCAGATAAAATTATTTCAGATTTATGTGATGCTCTCTTTTCGCAAGGAATAGTAAGAATCGGTCTTGAAACTGAAACAACAAATACAAGTTCTTTGAGATGTTGCGAAAAATTATGTGATACACTTGGATTTAGAAAAGAAGGTACTCTTCGTAATTTATATGGAAAAGGTGTAGATAGTGTAGTGTTTTCACGAGTACCAGAATATAAATAAAAGATATTGATAAATCGAAAATCGAAAAATATAAATAAGATAGAAGAGTCATGATTTTCACTCTAAAAAGTAAAGATAATGATTCTTCTATGTTGTATTAATATGGTCGAGGTTATATAGTAATATGTATAAAAAATATTTTAATGATAGTGATTTGTTGATAAATAAGATAAAAAGTATTAATCTAAAAGATATAGATTTACAAACAACTAGGAATAAATTTTTAGGTTTTATATGCTTAGTTTTTATGATTACTTCAATAGGTATTGCCTTTATAGCTTCTAAAAATTTATTGTTAATTGGAGCATTAGATGGGGTATCTAGTCTAATATTTAGATTAATATTTTCTTTTGTATATTACCTTTATTATGGAAGGAAAGTATAGAGTTAAAAACTTTATCTTATCTCTTGGTTCTCAATGTGAGGTTTTATCTCCTATAGAGATGAAAGAGGAAATCCCAAAGACTGGAAAGATGATGGCGGTGAAAAAATGCGTTTTACTTATCCATCTAATATTTGGACTGATATTTCTATTCCGTTTTGGTCAATGCCTGAAAATACAGATCATCCAACTCAAAAACCGGAAAAACTTATAGCTAAGCTGATTTTAGCATCTAGTAATAAAGGTGATGTGGTATTTGATCCTTTTTTGGGGTCAGGAACAACTGCTGTAACAGCAAAAAAATTAGGACGAAAATTTGTTGGCATAGAAAAAGAACAGGAATATGTTGCTCTTGCAATGAAAAGATTAGAACTAGCTGATGATAATTCTGAAATTCAAGGTTATGAAAATGGAATTTTTAAAGCTAGAAATGGGGTATAATTACAAAGTATATAAATCTTGTTTTATCATTTTTAGAAATTATCTTTCTGGGTGGACTTAGTAATAAACAAACAGGAGGATTTTTTGATGAAAATGACATCGAATAAAGACACAAAAAAACAAGAAACAACAAAACATTCAGCTCCTCAAGATGTTGAAGTTGAAATTGACGAATATGAATTTGATGATAGCAGCGCTTGTGGTTGCGGTTGCAAAAATAACAAATTAAAATATTAATCAAATTAAGGAGCAAAAATAATGTCATGTAGTACCAGAAATACAAAATCTGAGTCTTCTCAATCTGCTAAAGAATCTAATGTAAAAGAGTCTTCTTCTAGTAGAAGCAAATAGTCTGCGTTGGTAAGATAATCACCTTTATACTGTTTTGGTATAGAGGTGATTTTTTATTAGACTATTTTACTAATCAATATTATATTATCAGCAATTAATTATTTTTTGAGGAAAAAAGAATGCGTATTTTAATTTATGCAACAATGTTAGTACTTTTAGCATTTAAGGTAAATGCCGCTGAAATAAACAATCAAAAGATTAAACAAATTGAAA
>CALAEX010000148.1 GCA_937891165.1 uncultured Lachnospiraceae bacterium
ACGGTGCTGTTTCGTTACTTGGTACATAATCTCCTATCATCACTACCTCATACTTTCCATACAACCAATGGGCTATCGTATACAATGCCGTCTTTATTTGTTCTCGACGTTTGTGATAAGCTTTCTTTAGTGCTTCATTAATTTTATTCCATCTTGGACTAGGTATGGTATATTGTATTCCTTGTTTACTCCTTCGTTTTCGATAGTTCTTTTCACAGATATCTCGTTTTGCTTTTAAGCTATCTATTCTCTTATCCCAATATTTTATCATATCCAATTTTTGAAATTCGATACTTTCTCCTTGGTCATCCACTCCCACAAAAAAATTTTTATGATTCGGGTCTATCGCTATAAAGCGACACTCTTTTGGCAGTTCTACTTTCTTTTCTTCCCACATCGGTTTCTCTGGCAGTGGTTTCCCCTCTTTTTTGGCTTTATTACACTCTTTTCGATAGACTTTCATCGCTTCTTTATAGTCTAATTCTTCGTCAGAACAGCGTTCTAGTGTAAATATCGCATAAAAACTTCCCTGTTGTTTTACTAAAGAAAACATTTTTACTACTTCATTTTTGCTTACTTCTAATGTTTCTTTTAGCTTTCCTACTACCGATGGATTCTGTTTTCCTTTTTCTTTTGGTAACTCTGCTATCTTCCCTAAAGATACCGAAAGTGTCTTACCATCTTCTTTTACTTCCCATCCTTTGTTTGGTTCATCAAACACCAAACTAAACCATTGTTTCTTCCAACTTCGATAGTTGGGATATCCTGCTTCCCCTCGAAAAAATTTCTCATACGCATGTTTAATTCTACTAGATGGTTCTTTTAATACGGAAGAAAATACGGTATGTAAAAAAGGATACTTCTCTTTTAAACTAGTTCCATAGTCTCTTAAATTTCTTCCATAAAGCAACTTGCTTTGTCTTCCATTTTTTTGATAATCGTTTCTACAAGCATCTAATAATTGATTATACAACCAATTACATATTTTACTTTGTCCATCTAAAATAAAACCATCTTCTTTCGAAAACTTCACTTCTATTTTTCGTACATAAATAGAACTCATGTGGTTTCCCCTTTCACTTCCTGTTCTCGCAATAAGGCTTGATTCGTAGCAATGATTTTTTTCGATTTATGACTTCTAGCACCATATAATTTCGCCGAGAATACCGTAATTACAGATAACACATCTTCTACTAATTCTTCTTCATACGTTTTATCTTCCGTTAAATTAATGACTTCTATCCTTACATGATAAATACTGCAAAGTTGTTCGATTAGTTCAAAACCAAATCGAATTAATCGGTCTTTATAATTCACTACAATTCGCTCAATTTGATTAGAACAAATCAACTCCATCAGTTCTCTTAATCCTTTTTTGTTATAATTTAATCCACTTCCCAAATCAGAAATGACTTGAAATTGATAGCCATTGGCAATACAATACTGAGAAACATTTTGGATTTGTCTTTGTAAATCTTCTTTTTGATCGGAAGAAGAAACCCTACAATAAGCAATGGTAATTCTAGGTTCCACACTATCGTCTTTTTTAAATTT
>CALAEX010000149.1 GCA_937891165.1 uncultured Lachnospiraceae bacterium
CCTGTTCAAAAATAGTGTTGGGAGACTTATTACTTTTTTGACGACGTAAAACACTGCCAAATTCGTCTATTGAATTAGGTATAACTATTAAGCCGGTTTCTTCCCTAACTTCACGAATGAGTGCTTGCTTTTTATCTTCACCTGCAAGAATTCCTCCACCAGGAAACTTATAGTATTCTTCTTTTGTACTATAAACAAGTGCTATCCTTCCACAATCATCAAAAATAATTCCTCTCGCTGATGGTCTAGAAAAAACACTGTCTCCCAACTCATAATCCTGCAAATCTATTTCAAATAATTGTTCCATAATATCCTCCATAACCAAAAAGAAAATTCAAATTCTTGCATGCTTTCGGACTCACCAGAAGTCTGAAATTTTACTTTTATTTGGTACACTTAAAATAAACCAAATGCTTACAGACTCAAATGAATCATTTTTACCATTCCTAGCAAATCAGAAAATATCATGCTAAACTTTGTAGAAAACTTAAGCCCTTTCTTGCTAATATGGCTATAAAATGTTTCTTCTGCAAGCACCTTTACTTTGCTGTCAACTTTCGCAGCTAATTCAGTTGCTGAATCCACATAAAAGAACATCTTTGCTTCTTCATGTCCTACAGTCTTCATGTGTTTTTTCTGCATCATCGTCATTCCACTTTTATTAACGGTGTCAAACAAGATTTCGATATCTCCATAATTCATAAGCAGTTTGATAAGGTCTAAAACATTCTCTTCCTCAAAATAATAAAAAAGACCACTTGCCACAACTAAAAGTGGTTCAGTAGGATGTTCAGAACGAATTTCTTCAATCCACTCTGCTTCAAATGCGCTACCAGCGATATACTTTTCTCTTTCTGTTTCTGGTAACAGTTCCTTACGATACTCTATTACATGAGGCAGGTCTACACTATACCATAAAGTACGTCCATTATCATTTCTGTAATATGTAGTTTCCAAACCACAACCGAGCTGCACAATAATGCCCTGCAATTTTCGTTCTATAAAGTCTTCGATATATCTATCCACATTTGCAGAACGAGATGCCGAAGCAAGATATGTATACTGTGTCTGTGTATCATGCTCAATCAAACCTTCTGGCATTTTACTTTTAAGTTCTAACGATTTTTTATCATATAATATATGCTTACAATTCTCACTGGCATAAATTCTGCCAAGCATTGGTACATATAAGGTATCTTCTACAACTCCAAGCTTTGAATCTTTCATTTACTATATCTCCTTTGTTAGTTTTAACTAACTCACTTTAGCATATATGAAAGAAAATGTAAAGACGGTAGATTTCTTCACAGATTTTTTCATTCAGTCGCACCAAAAAAATTCAAAGCTTACTCTTTATATTGTTTTTTATCCCACACTTCATCGTGACAGCATGTACTATCCGAAAGGTCTGAGTGTCTAATGAATTTCACGTGCCTTGTTAAGTTTGCATAAGCAGCTTCGTCCGTTAGACAGAATATTTTGCACAAACTGCGAATACCGTAATATTCAAACATTTCTATGTACATACATTTTGATATACAATATTCAATCTTTCCCTCTGTAACATTAAAATAGTCGTAGGTAATACTTCCATCTTCTACTCGGTTTTCGTGGTCAGAAATATTCCATTTCTTTGCAATTTGATAAGTATTAGGAAGAATATCTATGACTTTCTCTACTGTAGCCAACATCTTTTTTAATTTCATGAATCCGCTGTTTACAACATCAATAATTTCCGTATTGGAAAGATTTTCTTTTTTCAGTTCCAAACACATTGCAATCACAGCATATATTTTCATTACATCCATTGTGGGATAAACATTATGTACTACAAAAGCATTTGAAGCATACATCTTTTTTAATCTCTGCTCATATGATTTCACTCTTAAATCAATGTCAGAGAAATTATTAGCATTCAATGCAACCCTGTATATTTGGGCATATTTCTTCACAAATTTTTCCATATTAACTCACCATCAAATTCAAATTCTTGTGTACTTTCAGTTTTACCAGACCCTATAAATTAGAATTCGTTCTGATACACCAAATCTTATTAATATGCTATTACCCTATGTAAAGATACAGACTATATCCAACTACTAAAATTATAGGAATAGTACATATTATGCCTAAAACCAAACACATTTTTCCTAATAATTGCATCTTATTAGTACTTTGTCTTTTACCCCTTTTTATTAAAATAATTGCCGTAATCATCAAAGCAATCATAAGCATAAAGATTGCTATTATAAAATACCAAAACAAAATAATGTTAGGTGCATTCTCCATAATCAATATCTCCTCAATTTATATATTAAGCAAATTCTTACCATAACTCCCCTGCATAAAAAGAAAATACCCAGACAATTAATTGTCTGAGCATTTCTTTTCATGCAGGAGATGGGACTTGAACAAAATCCCCACTCCACAAATCCCCATAGAAAGGAACTTTCCGGAGTGCTGACTTGGGTGTGTAAACAAAGTGTAAAAATTTATATATACAATTCATTATACCAGCCCGGTCGATTATCAGATAAATCAAAAAGCTTGCCCTCTTGATATATTGCAAAACGATTAAAGTTTTCTGTATTATCATACAAAATAGCCAAATCACATAAACTAATAATTTCTTTTAATCTGTCAAAACTCTCACTATATCTTCGTTCAACATCTGCATCAGGAATACCATGTCCCCCTTTTAAAACACGATATGCAATACGTTCCTTGGCAATATCGACAGATGCAACTCCTACATAATGTAGTTCAATTTTATACCCTAGTGACTTAGCCAATTTAATATTTTGAATTATACTTACTCCACACAATGTTGTTTCTTGATTAAAGGTTATTCCTTGCTCAAAATATTCTTTAATCTTCTTAACTGCAATTTTTCCAGCTTTAAAAACATCAGACTTATTTTTCCAACTACCGAAACTCTTTACAATTTCATCTGTATTGATTCTAGGCATATCTTTTAAAGATTCCAAAGTTTGGTACAAGGTAGATTTACCGGCTCCATTGACGCCGGCAATCAATATATATTTCTTCATCAAAAAAGATTCCTTTCAATAACCTGCTTCTGTTTTTGCTGAAGCAAAAAATTCCCAACCATTTCAAAAAAATCTTGTTCTTCTTCGCTTTCCGCCTCCATTACAAGCTGTAATGTATCCTCCGGTTGTAGTTGTTTTATATCTTGAAACATTCTGGAATATTTTTTTGTATCGCACATAGAAATACCTCCTATTTAATATCTATTTTACCACCAATTTCAAATCTTTAATGCTTCATCTTACCCACCTATCATTACACTTACATTTCCATGTAAAAAAATACGAATAATTCCACATATAACTAAATGCAATGGATAATATACATAGAATAAATATTTCATTCCTTTCCAAGAACCTCTTTGCCCGTTGTAAGCCTTTAACAAAGGAATGGAAAATGCAACAAATAACTGAACTACCCCATAAACAGGATTAATGAAAATAAAGAATATAACTGCATACATAACACACCAAATCATCATTCCAGACATTTGCTTTTTAAAATCTCCACGATTAGTACTAATTTCCATGATTGCCAACACCGCAATACAACTCCAATCAGAACAGAAAGTAATAGCTAATATACCTATAACAAGAACTGTTTTCTGCCATTTCTTCAATTTAGGACAATCATTAATCACTAAAGCAATTAATCCCCAAAACAATGACCAAATAATACTAGTCTGATTGAATACAGAAGTTTTAAAAGGTATAAATGGTATTCCAAAAGCAAAATTATATGCAAAATGACTTACAACAGCAAACCCTAAAAGCCTTAAAGCATACTTCCTCCAATCTCGAGTATAAAAATATCCTTCTGCAATAAAAAACATAAAAATAGGTGCTGCTAATCTTCCAATAATATGTAATCCTACAATCCACCAATCAGTAGGATAATTAGGAAATATTACAGCTAATAAGTGATCAATAGTCATAGCTATCATAGCAATTATTTTTAGTTGATTACCATTTAAACCTTTTGTATCCATTTCAATTCCCCCATAAATTAAATCTGTTAATATGTATATCAATCATTTGAATTCACAAATTTAGAACACATTAATTTCAATTTTTCTTTTTATATAAATCTTATTATTTAATTATACAATATGATTTCATAATTTATCAACCTCTCCATTCCATGTATCCAAAGTTCTCACCATATCACAAAATCAACTCTATTTCCAAAATCTCAACTAGTTCATATCACGTCCCAAAAATTCCACTCTTTTTCAAAAAATCTCGATATTACTATTTTCTTCTGTTTTCTCACTAATCCGTATAATGTATCAAAAATTTACCCTATTTCCCAAAATCATCAATATTTCCGATTTTTAGTCTATTTCTCACTAATCCACACCATGTATCAAAAATTTATCCGATTGCCCAAAATCAACAATACCTTAAATTCTTCCATTTTATTTTGACAGTTAATTTTTTTCTTAAATATAATTACCACAATATTAGTTGCCCTATTTTATATTCCAAAGAAAAACATTTTCTAAAGCTGTGGATTTTTAATAAATTTTCTAAAAAATACATATGTAATAAATTAACTTAAATTTATTACCACTCATTCAGTAATTTTAAGTAACATATTTATTACTATAAAGAGTTAACAAAATATTTTTTCGAAAAATTACCTTCTGTCCACGAAAATGTGTATAATATAATTAAATAATATAATTAATATATTTAGATACTAAATTACCAACACAGCAAAGATAAAAGACAATTAGAGTTTCACCTATAACTCTGTTTGTCTTTTTTTGTTTTTAAAAAGGAAAATTTAGTGTGAAAGAAAGTAGAGGACAGCCGTAAATTGGCGCACTTATCTAAGCTGT
>CALAEX010000150.1 GCA_937891165.1 uncultured Lachnospiraceae bacterium
ATTAGCAATAATAATAGCGTCATCTATTGCCTCATCTTTTGCCATTTTTTTAGCATAATTATTAGTTGAATCAACTTCTTCTAACAAAACAATATTATGCTTATTATCTAGTTGACTTAAAATTTTTTCTTTATTAAGAACTCTAATATCGCTATAATAAATATAACCACTTCTATTTACTGACTTAATATCATATCCTTCTGTAATTAACATTGATATAATTTTATTTATATAACTTCTTGTTACATTCATTTTTGCATGGTCTTTATTTCCACAGTTTGGACATACTGCATTATCAACTACAGCTTGTGCTTCTCGTTGTTCTTGGATTGGCTCAATGATTTCTTCTTGAATAAAGTCTGGACCTTCTTGTCCGGCGATGATTGCTGGTGTATGAGCTAACATCTTGCTACCAAATCTAGTTACTGGATATTCGTCTGCTATATCACCTACTGTATCAACGACATCGTCAATTAAATCAACTCCGAAACGTTCTGTAACTGATTCTCCAGCCATATCTCTAACAACTTTATCTCCAGTCATATATTTTTCATAATCATCAGCCTTTTCTAATGCTTCTCTTACAGCATCATCTACTCTATTATCTAATGTATCTAATACTTGTTGTGATGCTTTATTTCCAATTATGTCTTCACCTTGTTTTAATAAATCTTCTACAGTTGTTGTTTCCGTAATTTCTATTTTTCTTAATACTTTCATTGCTTCTGTCATAGAATATCCAAGTGCAGCTAATGCTTCTGCGGCTTCTTCTCTCATATTGGAGGCCTTTGTAGCGGTTGCCATACCTTGTCCTTGTAATAACTTAGTTTCTATCGTATCTTGTAACTTAAATTTATCTTTTAATTCTAAAATAATCTTTCCTGCTGTCTTTGGTCCAATACCTGGAATTTTAGAAATTGTTTTTGTATCTTCTGAGAGCACTGCAAAATGTAAATCATCCAAAGAAATATTAGATAAAATCGCAATTGCTCCTTTTGGTCCAATACCACTTACTGTAATTAATAACTTAAAAATTTGCAGTGCTTCTTCTGATAAAAACCCAAACAAAGCAATTCCATCCTCTTTTACTTGCAAATGCGTATAAAGTAATACTTTATCTCCATTAGACGGCATCTGCTGTAAATCTGTCATTGGTACAAAAATTTCATATCCTACTCCTGAAGCTGTAGACATAATTACTGTATTTATTGTCTTTTTTACAATTATTCCCTCTACAAATGCTATCATAACTTTTTAAACTCTCCTTTAGAAAGACGCAATCTTCCCTCATCAATGTATTGCAATACATCAATAACAGAAACTCCTGCTCCTTCTGCAATTTGTATTGCATTACTATTTGGGAATTTTTGAAGATATACTTCTATTTTTGTAAAAACTGCTTCATCAATGGATTTGCAATTATTACAAATGATTTCTTTCTTTTTTGTTTTAAATACTGTTCCACAAAATTTACACTTACTTAAATGCATACCATCACTCCATTCTATTCGACTTTAAAGTTCTCCTAAAAAATCTACCTACCGCATCCTCATAAGCTTTTGGGTCTAAACAATAACTCATTCCATGTCCTGCACCAGCCACCGTAACTAATTCTACCTCTGAAACACATGCTTCTTTACAAGCTATACTCATAGAACAAGGAACAAAATCATCTGCTTCACCATGAATCAAAAGAACTGGTATATTACAATTCTTCATACTCTTTATTGCAGACGCTTCTTCCAAATTAAAATGTCCGAAAATTCCTGCCGCCAATTTTACTAACGGATAAATAATCTTTGTCGGCAATTTCATACTTTTCATAACAGAAATCAAAATTTCTTTTGGCGAAGAATAGCCACAATCTGCCATAATTCCTTTTACATTATTCGGAAGTCCAACATCTGCTGCCATCATCACTGTTGCTGCTCCCATAGAAAGGCCCGAAAGTAGTAGTTCCGTATCTTCCCCAAATCGTTGAATCAAATAATTCACCCAACATTTACAATCATAACGTTCTTTAATACCAAACGTAATTGTCTTCCCTTCACTTTGATTTTGTGCTCGTTGGTCTGCCATTAAAATATTAAATCCATACAATCCCGAATAATAGAAAATTCCATTTCCATCCCGAAATATATTTCCATGATAGCCATGCATCATTAAAATAACAGGGGCATTATCTCTACGATGATAATATCTTCCTGACAATTTTAAACCATCTTCTGAAGTAATATAAACCTGTTCAAAAGGTTCTTTCATTACTCTATCGATACCTATTCTAATCACTTCCTGATGATTTTCATAGTCTTTTCCTATTGGCATATAATCTTCAATTGTAACTTCTACCTTTTTTAAACGATATTCCATAAAACAAATACGATATACTATATAAATTGCAATTAAAAATAACACTATAATGCCAATGATAATACATAAAATTAACATTTTATAATAACTCACTTTCCTCACAATACAACCCATTTTTGTTGCATCTTATTCTTTAGTATATCATACTTTTACAAGAAAAAAAACTATTTTTCTTATGAAAATTCTATACTATCTCCAATACATAATCTTCCCCACCCTATGATAGGATTTGGATATTGCTCCGATGGCAATCGTTCTGCTCCTCTTAATAAATACTCTCTTAATTTTTCTCCATACAAGAATCTATCATTCCCGTCTATGATTCCCCATTGCATTAATAACGCTGCTCCTCCCGTTACAAAAGGAGTTGCCATAGATGTCCCTGTTCTTCTAGTATATCCTCCACCAACCGCACAAGACATAATCTCTACTCCAGGAGCTACAATATCTGGTTTTGTACGTCCTAATTCTCTTGCTTGCCCTCTCCCTGAAAACGGTGCTACTTGAAATGTTCCAACATCATACGCTCCAACCGAAATAACATTTTCTGCTGTAGAAGGTATTGTCAATGTCCTAGCTGTATCTGGGATAATAAACCCACTTTGACTACTTTCTAGTCCTTGTAAAATCCAAATATCATATTCCCCCTTCACAATTTGCTCAGTAATAAGACGAATCTTCCATACTCCTACTCCTAATCGTTCTCCCAATGCAGTAATACTTAAACGAAATTCGGATAAGTTTTGGTATATCGTAGGAGCACTCCAAAGTCCTTCTAATTCCGCTTCTGCTAATCGAACAGTTTTACCCCATGCAGAATACAAAAAGGAAGAACCAAATGCTGTTACAGGTTCTCCTTCGCTAAATGGAAAAGAAACCGTTCTTCCAGAAGGACTTTCTATCTCCACTAAAAATCTATCTGGATAGTTTTTCCATAACTCTAATTCTAATGATTTTTCTGTTCCTTCTATCGCAAGTTCTATTTCTACCATTGCTTGTTCTAATATACCTCCTGCATGCTTTCTTCCTACTCCTTCATTTCCTGTTCCAACACAAATAACACATTTTGCCATACGACTAACGGTATTGATATAGGTTTCTAATAAACTTTTTCCATTATGCGCTCCTTCATTTGTTCCATAGCTTAAATTTAACGCCAACGGTTGATTTCTCTCCATCGCAAATCGAATACAAAAATCAATAGCCTCCATCAATCTTGCTGTACCTGTTACGGATGCTTGCTCACTTCTTACTTCTGCTAACTTTACAACTAGTAATTCGCTTTCATAGGCTACACCCCTATATTTTCCATTAGAAGCTCTTCCATTTCCAGCCGCAATTCCTGCCACATGTGTTCCATGTCCTGATAAATCTACTTCTGGCACAATCCTTCTTTGGTCACTTACCACTTCTTCTCTTAGTGCTAAATCAATTTGTTCCTTGGAAAAGAATGTTCCAAGCGTATAACCTTCAGGTGGTGTTCCAAACGAAGAAAACTGGTCCCATAATGCCACAATGCGAGTTGTACCATCTTCATTACGAAAATCAGGATGAGTATAGTCAATTCCAGAATCTACAATTGCTACTAACACACCCTTTCCACTTAAATTATCTGGTACATAAGGAGCAGTTGGACGATTCCGTACACAAGAAGCTGCTCTACCAAGTTCTACAGTGGTATATACTCGAACAGGCAACTCTGCATATAAAATATCTGGACTTTGTAAAAATTCCTCTACCTGTGCTTCTTCTACTACAGCAATTGCATAATTACCTAATAACTCTGTTATATTTTCTTGTGAGTTCCACTTTGTACCTTCTCTTGTAAGAAGGATTAATTCCACTTGTGCCATACATAACAACCTACTAACTTTTCTACTACTTTATTCTATATTTATTTTTTCTATGACAACACAAAAATTGCGGTCAGACAATCCGCCCAACCGCAATAAAAAGTTTCTATTTATTATTTTTCAGAATGACATCCACAAGTACATTCTGTTGTTCCATTATTTTTAGAAGCACATGTTCCTCCTTGAGGACAACCAATGCATTTTACCCCACTTTTTTTTGCTTTTACAATATAAAAGCAAGAAGAACCTAAAATAACGAGAAGAATCAATATAATTACTATATTTGTAATATCCATATAACACCTTTTCTAAAACCTATGCTATTTTATTTAACTTATATTCTTTTTCTAAGCCTTTCTCTGCTTTTCCTATTAAGTAAATCACAAAAGCAATCATAGCAAGCACCGCAAACAATCCAGGAACAAATCCTGTACCAAGTGTTCCTTCCGTAATCAATGTACCAATATGATATACTAAGAAAGCAACTACATACCCTGTGCCAAGCTGAAGTGCAATACCACCAAATAACCACTTCTTATCTTTCATTTCCGAGTTCATTGCACCAATTGCAGCAAAACAAGGAGGAGTAAATAAGTTAAACATTAAATAACCTAATGCTGCTACAGAAGAAAGCCCAAACATTGCTGCTACTTCACTTGCTCCACCAATTAAAGCAAGTTCTTCTGTATCAATAAAATTTGTAATACCATACACAACAGCCAATGTACCAACTACATTTTCCTTTGCAATAAAGCCAGTCACTGCCGCTGCTGCCAACTGCCATACACCAAATCCAAGAGGAATCAACAATACGGCAAATGGAGAAGCAATCGTTGCTAAAATAGAAGTATGTTCTAAGCCCTCTTCTACTAACTGGAAACTCCAGTTAAAGGACTGCATTACCTGTACTGCTGTATTACAAACAAGAATAATTGTACCTGCCTTAATAATATAAGACTTACCACGAGAACACATCGAGAGGAATGCCCTCTTAATGCTTGGAATCTTATATTCTGGAAGTTCAATAATAAAGAAGGATTTTCTATTCTTATGTCCAGCAATCTTATTTACTAAAAGAGCACCAAGGAAAATTAACATAATACCTACAAAATACATCAATGTACCAACCCAAGACGCATCTTCAAAAAATACACCTGCAAATAATGCAATGACCGGAAGCTTTGCACCACAAGGCATAAATGGAGCTAACATAACCGTTGCTTTCCGTTCTCTTTCATTACGAATCGTACGACACGCCATAACACCCGGAACAGCACAACCAGTTGTAATAACAAATGGAATAACTGATTTACCCGATAAACCAACTTTCTTAAAAATTGGGTCTAACACGACACTAACACGAGCCATATAACCACAATCTTCTAAAAGAGCAATTAAAAAATACATTACCATTACGAGTGGAAGGAAACCTACTACTGCACCAACACCACCAATAATACCATCTACTAATAATGCCTGTAAAATTGGAGCACTGCCTTCTACCCATCCAGCAACCACTTCTTGAAAACTTTCAATCCATCCAACTAAGGTATCTGCAAGAAATGGACCAAGTGTAGACTGCGAAATATCAAATACTAAAAACATAACCACAGCAAAAATTGGAATACCAAGCCACTTATTTGTCAAAACAGCATCAATCTTATCCTGACTATTTTTATCCTTTGTCAAAACTTTACGATTTTCTACTTCCTTTACAATCTTATTTACAAACTCAAAACGCTTTCTATCTGCAACTTCTACTTCTTGTTTACTATGTAAATTGATAGTATCTTGTATATAAGGAGCTTTTTGATAAGTACCTGCTACTTCTATAGCTTTTTGAACTACTGCTACTAATCCTTTGTCACTTGCTGTTGTAGAAACTGTTTCAATGACAGGACAACCTAATTTCTTTGATAAAGCTACTGCATTGATTGTATTTCCTTTCTTTACATTGACATCACTTTTATTTAGTGCCACTACCATAGGAATCCCCAATTCCAATAACTGAGTTGTAAAGAAAAGGCTACGACTCAAATTTGTAGCATCTACAATGTTAATAATCACATCTGGATTTTCATTCTTTACATAAGCACTTGTAATACTTTCTTCTGATGTAAATGGTGACATCGAATAAGCACCTGGTAAGTCTACCGCTATAACCTCTTGTGCTCCACTATAAAAGTTTTTCTTAATTGGACTTTCCTTTTTGTCTACAGTAACACCAGCCCAGTTACCAACACGCTCCGTTCTACCTGTCAGAGCGTTGTACATCGTGGTTTTACCACTGTTTGGATTACCTGTTAAAGCAATTCTCATTTTCTTTCCTCCCACTGTATTCCTTTAGGTATTTGATTATTACAACTAAAATTAGTTTTAACTAACCTCTATTCAAAAAAATATGTAATTGTTCAGAACTTTATGCTAAATTCTGAACAGTTACAATTTTTATGCTATTATTTTATATTAAAATAACCTCTGCTAGTTCATTATCCAAACTATATCTAGCATCTTTAATCGAAACAACACAGCTACCCTTTCGACGCGAAATCACTGTAATAGGTTCTCCGCTATAACAGCCAAGAGAAAAGAGAAACGAATTCAGTTCTTCATCATCTGTAGAAACATCTTTAATAATATACTCTTTTTCTAATTCTGCGTTTAAAAGATTCATGTGGCCTCCTAAAGTTTGATTTTTGTTAGAGTTAACTAACCTGCATATAATTTACCACTTCATTCCTTTCTTGTCAAGTATATTTTTCCATTCTTTTAGAAAAATTTTAGGTGCAAAAATTTGAATTATTTTTCATTGTATGATATACTATTAGAAATGGCAGAAAATAATCATAACTGTTCTCTGATTTATAATAAACAGTAACAAATTATCTTTTATTTCGCCACACTTAGAAATTTGAGGTAGGTAATTAATATGCATATAAATGAATCCGCTGAAAACTATTTAGAAACTATATTAATGCTTAGTAAAAAGCTTCCTGTTGTTCGCTCTGTAGATATTGCAAGTGAACTAGGATTTAAAAAATCAAGTGTAAGTATCGCAATGAAAAATTTACGAGAAAAAAAACATATCGTTGTATCAGACGCTGGCTTTATTACATTAACTGCTTCTGGACGACAAATTGCAGAAATGATTTATGAACGCCATGAAGTAATTTCTTCTTGGCTCATTCGTCTTGGAGTAAATAAAGAAACTGCATTAGAAGATGCTTGTAAAATGGAACATGTCATTAGTAAAGAAAGTTTCGAAGCTATTAAAAAGCACATTGAATAAAAAAAACTGTCTTGATAGTATCTGTTAAAACACGCTCTCTCTCGTAGCGAAACAAAACGGTACGAGGTTCGAAAAAACCTTGCCAAGAACCACCGTTTCTAAACGGTTCTGCACAGATACTATTAAGGCTTGGCTTTTGTGAAACCATATAATCTTTTATCATAACTTATCACTGCTACGTTTTACCACAAGGAAAGCAAATTCTATTACAATTCCAATCATACAATATAATCCTATCCATAAGAAATACTTTGCATTATGAATTACATTTAAGTAATAAAATGGTGGCAACAAATAGTTGATTGGTTTTATTTGTATGTCAAAGAAAATAGGACAAAACACAAAGGATAACAACATAATCACTGGTAATAAAACTCCCAAATTTTTTGTTGTTTTACAAATTTTTGTTAAAATACTACAAAAGATTGCACACATAAGTAGATAAAGTACCATTCCTAAAAACTCCAATCCTATTTGTGTCAGCATTCCTTGTGTTGCTAAAGAAAGAATTACCGCAAGGCTAACATAACTCATTGCAACAAATTGATAACTATAAAAATAGCTTCTTCTCTTTTTTAATGGTAACCATGCAAATACTCCTGCTTCTTCATCTTTTAAAAAATAAAGAGCAGAAGATAGTCCAGCAAGTAAAATAAGCAAAGACAACATTCCACGTAATGGTGCTAATAAATAATTAGAAGAACTTGTTTCATTCTCATATACTGTTCCATCTAAATAAGCAAATTCAAATAATGTTCCATCTACTTTTACTTTATTATAATATTCCTGTAATTTTTCTTTATCGCCCTCTTCTACTACAACACTTTCCATATAATTTTCATATACAGCATAAGAAAATGGAGCATAGAATACTCCATATAACTTTTCTCTAGCAAGTTGCAATGCTACCGTATCTTCTCGTTCTATTACTTGAACTAATGCCTCACTTTTCCCATTCGTCTCTATAAAAATTTTTATTTTTTCTTGCATCTGCTTTGGAAAAATCCATACAGCATCGGCTTGACCTTTTCTTACTGCTTCATAAGCTTCTTCTTTTGAAGTAGCTTGTTCAAAAGGTACATATATAAGATCTTTATGTGAAGATATATCTGAAAGAATAGGAACTGTAGGATATATGAAAGAACTAGATAGACAGAAAGTTGGAAATTTTAAGATTGAAGATGCGATTGAAATTGGAAAATTAAAAGAAAATTTTAATGATGAAAAATTTATTAAAGATCACTTTTTATCTGTTGAGGAATTATTTAAAGAAAAACAAGAAATTAAATTAAATGCTAAAGAGATAGATTTATTGTTAAATGGAGTAAAGATAACAAAGAAAGAAGATAATGATATTTACAGATTATATGATGAGAAAAATTCTTTTATTGGAATAGGAATAATTGAAAATTATAAATTGAAAATAATAAGGAGTGGATGTGTTTTCTGCACATTT
>CALAEX010000151.1 GCA_937891165.1 uncultured Lachnospiraceae bacterium
GATTGTTTATGTGTGAAAGGTCCGTTTTAAAAATGACTTTTGACACCCACATCATTTTATAGTATATTAAAAAGTAATTGACGGGTTAAACCCCTAATGCTATAATCTAATTGTTTTATATTATTTTGATACAAATGTTTTATGGTGAAAATAGTTAAGGAGGTATGTTATGGCTAAAGTGGGAAGAAAGCTTGGCGTTAATATCAGTACGTGTATGCTGGAAGCTAACATTAGTCCTGATAACTTTGCTAAGCATTTAGGGTATTCAATGAAAGATGTGTGGAATATTATCGAAGGTAAAGTTATAATTCCTCCATTTGAATTGGAAAAGATAGCAAAGGTTTTAGGAACAACAAAAAGTGAATTACTTAATAGAGAAGCAGATGGTTTAGTGCCAGATTTGCAATATATGAAAAAATTTAATAATCCTGATAATTTGGATAAAATATTAGATTTAATGGATGAATATGTGGAACTTAAGGAAATAATATAACAATAGAAAGCTGTACAAAAGTACAGCTTTTTTGAGGTAGTGAAATGAATTGGGACAAGATAGTAGAACAAATTCCAACAGTAATAGAAAAAGTTAGAACAGATTATGTATTAAATAATATGATAATCAAAGATGATATATTTGGTATTTTAGAGAAGCATTGTACAGTTGTATATTATCCAATAGAAGATGAAAAAAATTGTGGATTTCATACAAAACGATTTGTAAAAGATAAGTTAGAAGATTTTGTATATATTAATACAGCAAAGCCTATTATAGAACAAGTATTTACTGCTGCTCATGAATTGGGGCATGTTTGGGGTGTGGCAACCCAAGTATGGAAACAAGTTGGAGAAGAAGACCAATTAGAGAGTAAAATAGAAGAAAAAATAATCAATAGATTTGCAGCAGAGTTGTTAATGCCTACAAAAGAGTTTAGGAAAACTTTTTATGCACATAGGGAAGAACTTGGATTAGAACAGGATAAATTAAGACTTGTTGATTTAGTTCGAGTTATGGTATTACAAATGAATGATTATATGGTTCCATATGAATCGGTTAGACGGCGTATGGTTGAAACACATATAATAAGTAGTGATGATGGAAGTTTTATTTTGGAAAATGAAAAAAAAATTTTACCTTTAGTGAATGCTTTTTCTAAAGACCAAAATACAATGTTAGATAGAGTAACTGCTAAGAAAACAATTTCAGGACTTAGAAATTTAATAGAAGTAGCAGAAAAAAGTGGTAGAGCAAGTATTTATACTATTAGTAAAATAAAAAAGGATTTCGATATTGATGATATAAGTGGAACAGAAGATACTGTGCAAATTTTTATAAATGGAGGTTGATTATGGGGAAAACGGAGGTTATTGTAGATACATGTTTTCTTCAAAAAGTATCTTCAGAAGGAAAAGAAATTGATAATATTAAAAAAATATTAGCTGAATTAGAATATATTCCTGTGGTACATCCCTATATTTATGAACATGAATTGTCTTTACATTCATATTTTCAACGCTTAGTTAAAGAGGGATATATGAGAGTAATTGAATATAATGAATTTCAAAAAGATGAAACAGATAAGCAATTTTATGAAGCATATTATGAAGAACTATATGAAGATATGAGATTAGCTTTGGAAGCATTAGGTGGTCCAAAGCAGATAAAAAAGTTAAGTTTACATAAAGGACAGACAATTTATAATATGCATAAACAAGGTAGTAGCATGGGAGATGTTCATATGATTTTAATGGCAGCTTATTTACAAATGCCTATTTTATTGACAGAAGATTCAGATATTGAGTTATTGCGTGATATAGCAAAAAGAAGAATGCAATTAGGACAATATTCATTACAGATATTTAATGGTATTCAACTTATTGAAAGGATTGCACAAAAGAAGGATTGTTCTATAACAGTGAAAGAAATAGAACGTATTTTAAAAGCGATGGGAAAACGAGGAGCTGTTTCGAGTATAAAGACAATATGGAGAGAAAATCATTAAAGTGTTTGGCTACAAAATGGCTACAAAATTTTTGAAACTGTGGAGAATTTAGATAAAATTATACATTTTCATTCAACAAAAGTGGCTAAAATAAAGGAAAGTCACCTACTGATAAGTAAGAAATAATTCGTGAAGGTGGTAGAACAGTAGGTTCCGGTAAGGTAGCTAAGATTATTGAGTAATCAATAAATAATATGGTAAATATAAGGCTTTCGAGAGATTTCTCGGAAGCCTTTTTTGAATTTGACAACAGTAATTTTATTTTAGAAAATAGTCTGTGATACCTTTTTGATACCATTTTTCGCTTATTGTGAAATTTGATACCATTAATAAAAGATTTTGATAGATAATAGTTCTTATCAGGGGACTTGCTTATTTTAATAATTCTTTATTCTTTTTGATATATTCTTTCCAAACAGCTTCTCGGTCTTTTTGATGTGTGTGTTCATAGCGTTCCATATATTCATTCCGTAGTTTTAATAATTCTTCTTTTAGTGGTGTATCGGCAGGAAGTTTTTTACGGCGAATACGTGCATAAAGTTTGTTGTAGGACTTTGTGTATTCGGTGTTAATAGGGTTTTCAAATAAACGGTCTTTATAAGATTTTCTTGCAGCATATTCGCTACATGTGGATGCATTGCTGAAACTTCGATTGCAGTAATCTTGATTTGAGGTGTATTTCACGCAGAAATATCCACCACAATTCTGACATTTTCGCAAGGTTAAATCATTTTGAAGCATGATTGTAGTTCCTGATTGTAAAAAATCATGTATAGAAGAAATGGAGTAAGAAACAATAGACTCGTCAATTGTAACTGGTATATTTGCATCCATACATTCCATCCATGCTTGTTCTGTAGGTTGTTTAAAATTTCCTGTTTTGATAGACTTGCTACCAAAGTTATCATATTTGTAGTGTAAGCAAAATTGCTCATATAAAAGCATAATTTGGTATGCAGGTACTTTTAATTTTTTTTGATAAGGAAGAACGAAAGTTCTATTAATATATTCTTGTGCAGAACTATATTCAGAAGATAGGGAGTTGATTTCCTTGGTTAATATTTTTGCAATATGTTCTATTTTCTTTATAGTGTCCGATATAGAAACTTTTTCCTCTACATATTCATAAAAACAGACGATACTTTTATAAATAGATGGATATAGATAACCAAGCGAAGGACGCAATTCTAAAATTTCTTTTAATAAATCTAATGATTCCGTAATCGTGTCTAGATAGGTTTTCATATCAAGAGTTTCCAAATATTCTGAGAAATTGGAAAAGGACAGAGAATCTATATGAAGAAGTTCTGTCAAAGTCTTCAATTTTTGGAATGCGACATGACTGGAAATAGAATTGAAGTCATTCATATCAAGTAAAGTCATCCATGATTGAAGTAATACACTATTTTGGATAAATGCGATTTCTCCACAGTCAGATGGTTCTATAGGGTTTCTGTATTTACAAATAAATGATTCTGTATGTAAATTTGATTGTACAATATATGTTGCAGTACCAAAAATATATTTTTTCTTTATTGTATTCAATGAATAGATATTCAAATCAGTACCTCCGATTTTAATAATATAATGATGTCAAAATAGATAATAACATAAAGATAAAAACAAATCAATATAAATCACTTGACAAAATTAGGTTTATCTATTATGATACAGATATAGTCAAGCGAGATAAAAATATCAAGAATAAAATTGACTATAAAACAAATGAAAGGAGAATAGGAATATGCAAAACAATTATATGATGAGTGCAGAAGATGTAGCTAACGCTTTGGGAATTTCTAAAGGTCATGCGTATAAGATTGTAAGACAGTTAAATGAAGAACTTGCAAAAGCTGGATTTATTGTTGTCGCAGGAAAGATTCCAAAAGCATATTGGGAAAAGAAGTTTTATTGTCATGCTACAGAACAGAAATTAGCATAAGGAGGTAGAGAGATGCCAGCATACAAGGACACAGAAAGAAATACTTGGACAAGTTCCTTTCGATATGTGGACTGGACAGGAAAGCAACAACGCAAATTAAAACGTGGCTTTAAAACAAAAAAAGAAGCATTGGAATTTGAAGCGAGATATAAATTAACTGCTAATGCAAATATGGACATGACACTGGGAGCTTTTGTAGATGTGTATTTTAAGGATAAAGCAGGAGAATTAAAATATCGGACGATAAAAAATAAGAAATATATGATAGAAAGCCATGTCATTCCGTATCTTGGAAAAAAGAAAATGAATGAAATTACTCCAGCAGATATTATTTCTTGGCAAAATGAAATTAGGGGAAAGAACTATTCAGAAACTTATATGAGAATGCTTCAAAATCAGGTAACAGCACTGTTTACTCACGCATTTAAAATTTATGGATTAACAAATAATCCATGTCAGAAAGTAAAGAAAATTGGAAAGTCAGATGTACGCAGATTAAATTTCTGGACACAAGAGGAATATCAGAAATTTATTGAAACATTTGAAGTTACGAGCAGAGGATATGTTATGTTTCAAATATTATTTTGGACAGGTTGCAGATTAGGGGAAATGCTTGCTCTTGCAAAGGAGGATATTGAATTTGATAACAATAGAATTCATATACGAAAAACATATTATCGTGATAATGGAAAGGATATAATTACTTTACCAAAAACAGAAGAATCCATTAGAACAGTAGAAATTCCTAGTTTTTTATCAAGAGAAATAAAAGCATATTGCGACACACTGTATGAATATCCAGAGAATATGAGATTGTTTCCTTTGACTGCACGAGGTGTAGAGAAATTGATGGATAGACATATTGAAAAGGCAGGAGTGAAACGAATTGAGGTACATAGTTTGAGACATTCTAGTGCTGCATGGCAGATTCATCAAGGGATTCCTGTAATGGTAATTAAAGAAAGATTAGGTCATAAAGATATTCGGATTACATTAAATACCTATGGTCATCTTTATCCAAGTGAACAACGTAAAGTAGCTGATATGATGGATAGAATGTTTGATGCAAATAGAACTGCCCCTACTGGTAATAGGGACAGCTTGAAAGTAGATTAAGTTGCTGGAACAACGAAATCTAAAAAATAGAAAGGAAGAACCTCTTCATAAATTATACAAATCTATTATAGCAGAGGTTCTTCCAAAATAAAAGGAGGAAATTTAGCATTTGAACATTTTTGTAGAAGTAAAGGAATTTTTGACTGCAAGGCAAGTAGCAGAAAGTTATGGTTTGCAGATAAAAAGAAATGGAATGGCTTGTTGTCCGTTTCATAATGATAAACATCCTAGTATATCATAAATTAAATAACTGTTATATCTATATTTGATATTTTCCCTTTATTCTATTGAAAAATAAGCAATTATATATGGTAGTTATTTAATAGTCGATGTACTAGTATGAAGATTGATAAAAATTATTATTGTTTTGCTTGTGGTGTAGGCGGAGATGTTATTGATTATGTTTCCCGTATGTATGGATTATCTCAATATAAGGCAGCATTAAAATTGATAGAAGATTTTCGTCTGCCTATTACAGTTAAGGGGAAATTAGAATTAACAAATCAAGAAAAAGAACATATCCGAAAAGAAAAAGCAGAACAAGAAAAGCTAGTACAGATTCAGGAGCGTTTTAATAGATGGTGTAATCAGAGCAGGGAACGATTAAAGAATAGTTTGGTAGAAATAGAGCAAGTTGGTGTTTTTCTCTCTGATAAATCTCCAGATATGATTTTTTCGGATGAATATACACAATTGCTTCATGCAGAACCAGTAATCCATTATTGGTTGGATATTCTATGTATGGGCAGTTTGGTGGAAAAACAGGAATTGTTTATGAAAGGCAGAAAAGAGGTAGAAAACGTTGTAGAAAGAGTCAGAGCAGATAGCAAATGTATCTTGGAGCGAAATCGGACAAGTGCTTGAAATAGAAATGAGTAGTGTTGAGGATATTCGTGCTGACTTGGCAAGGACAGAGAAAGGTAATATATGTCAGACAATTAACAATTGTGTGATGGTTTTGCAACGGGACCCTTTGCTTCGAGGTGCTATACGGAAGAATGAATTATCTGGAAAAATAGATATTGTTGGAAATCTTGGGTGGCATCGTAATTCCTCTAATTTGACTGATACAGATGTGTACCAAATTCAATGGTATATGGAGAAAAACTATGGTTTGAAAAATGACCGAAATATTAGTAAAGCAATGAATATTGTAGCAAATGAAAACAGATATCATCCAATTCGGGATTGTTTAGAAAAACTCAAATGGGATGGTGTACCACGCATTGATTCTCTCCTAACGAAATATTTAGGAGTAGAGAATAATAGTTACACAAAAGAGATGATGCGACTTTTAATGATGGCTACTATACGCAGAATCTATGAACCAGGATGTAAATTTGAAATTATGGTTTGTTTGGTAGGTGGACAAGGAGCAGGAAAGTCTACTTTCTTTCGTTTCCTTGCTATTCAGGATGAGTGGTTTTCAGATGATTTGAAACGAATGGATGATGATAATGTATATCGGAAGATGCAAGGGCATTGGATTATTGAAATGTCGGAAATGATTGCTACAGTCAATGCAAAAAGCATTGAAGATATTAAATCTTTTATTAGTAGACAGAAAGAAACTTATAAAATTCCATATGAAACACATCCTGAAGATAGACCAAGACAATGCGTATTTGTGGGAACTTCTAATAGCATGGATTTTTTACCACTTGACCGTACAGGAAATAGAAGATTTGCACCTATATTAGTACATGCAGAACGAGTACAAAAGCATATTTTAGAAGATGAAGAAGAATCTAGACAATATATTTTGCAGGCATGGGCAGAGGCAATGACAATTTATCAAAGCAGTTCCTATGAATTGAAGTTATCAAAAGAAACGGAACAATATCTGAAGGAAATGCAGAAAGAATTTATGCCAGAAGATGCAAAAGTGGGAATAATACAGAACTGGTTAGATGAATTATCAGCAGATTATGTATGCAGTATAATGATTTATAAAGAAGCATTGCACCACGAATATGACACTCCAAAAGATTGGGAATTGAAGGAAATTAACAATGTGATGAACTATAGCATTATTGGCTGGGAAAAGGTTTCTTCTCATAGATTTGCTGGATATGGCATACAGAGAGGTTGGAAAAGAGTAGTAAGTAAACAGGAATTTCAAAAGTTGTCGGAAAGTGTAGTAACACCATTTGATAAGAAATAGTCGATTTTGTATAAATTTTGTTTTGGCTGAACTGTTATTGATAAAATAAAAGTTTTTTAGGTTTCGTTTACAAGTTCTGTTTACAATCCGATGTTTACAGAAAAGTAAACAAGTTTGTTTATAAGAAAGTATAGGAAATATAAGGTTTTTGAAGACTTGTAAACAATGTAAACGAAAAATCTTCAAAAGAGTAATTGTAAACAAAACTTGTAAACAGATAGGTAAACAAGAATAATAAAAAGAAGTGGTATTTGAAATAAGCAGTTCGTTGTAGTGCAGTTGCTACAACGGACTATGCCACTCATAGAGTGGTATTAGCCTCGCAGAGCGCCGACTTCTGATACGTAGTGTCAGAAGTAATAAGGCGTTACTTTTGGCAAAAGTAACAAAATGAAAGTTAGTATTTTACAAAGGATAGGAGATGTGATACACATAGCAGGAAGAACGATATCGTTTCCAAAAGGAGACGGAAGCCTAACACATAACAACAGGGATTTTATTGCAAATAATGTAGTTGAAGAACGTACAAGCTGGAATAGAACTTATATTAAAGAATCCATATCAAATGCTTACGAAAAATGTTTTGGAGAAGATGTTAGAGAATACAATGATAAGCAGAAACGCAAAGATAGGAAAATTGATAATTATGTGAAGAAAATAGAAAATTCAGATAATGGAGAAAATATTTTTTATGAAAATATTGTGCAACTAGGAACGAAATATGATACTCCCGTAGTGGACGAATATGGAAATTTGACAGAGGTAGCGAAGGAGGCAATAAAAGTATTAGAGGAATATGTCAAAACTTTTCAGGAACGGAATCCTAACTTGTATCTGTTTAATTGTGTTCTCCATTTAGATGAAGCAACTCCACATCTACATATAGATTATATTCCAGTAGCACATGGATATAAAACAGGGATGAAAACACGAAATAGTCTGTCCAAAGCTTTACAACAGATGGGATTTGAGAAAGGCAAAGGTAGATATGACAATGAAACTATTGCTTGGGAGAAAAGGGAACGAGAATATTTAACACAGTTATGTCAAGAACGTGGTATAGAAGTAGAAATTAAAGGTGATAAGCGTGATAATTTGACTTTACCAGAATATAAGTCTGCTATGCGAAAAGTGGAGAAATTGCAAGAACAGGCAGAAGTTTTAGATAGGCAAAATGAAGAATTGGAGCAAAAGAAGGAAACTTTAGGACAACAGGCAGAGGAACTTCATAGTCAGGTGCAGGAGAAAGAAGAAAAGTATCAAGAACTTACTTTGAGAGAACAGAGGTTGTTTCAAAAAATCGAGAAGCTGGAGAAAAAAGAAAAAGAAAAACAGAAGATTTTAGATAAAAATGAGTTGAGAATCAGTACCTTGAAGATGATAGAAAAAGAAGTAGGTACAGAAACAAAGAAAATAAAAAGTGTCGCAATACCAGTTAATAGTTTCTTTAGTAAAGAAGAATATGTGAAAGTGAAAAAAAGTGATTGGGAAAATATTGAGGATGCCTTTAGTCGTGCATTGTCAACAAATAATCTTCTTGATAAATACGAAAATAAAATAGAACAGTTGGAAGAAAAAATAGAGAAACTCAATGATTTGATGGGGAAAACGAAGAAATTTATCAAAATAAATGGACTGTTAGAAATGTCTCAAGATTTTTTAAAGCAATCGGAGAAAGAATCTATTAACGTGAGTTCGATAAAAATAAAAGTTCCATAAATGTATTTTTTTGATATAA
>CALAEX010000152.1 GCA_937891165.1 uncultured Lachnospiraceae bacterium
CACCTACCTCTGTTAAAACGCTTCCTTCTTCCCTCGCCATTCGCCTGTTTTACGGCTTCCCTTTTCGCATCTACAACCTCTCCTTTCCATGACTTCCGAAACGAAAATTCTCTAACACTATACACAATTTTTAGCGATAGAATTTAACCGAATCAAATAAGTCCCCCACTTCAAATGCGTAAAGCACTAAGTGGTGGGGTAGGGACTTATTTTATGAGCTACGATAGTAGCTATTCGGTTATGAGCAAGTAGCGAAGCGAATTGCGAATGTCCAATTGACTTTTTTACGCTGTTCTCTTTCACTTCTCCTCCTTTCGCTCCCTGACGGTGCCGGCGTAAAAAAGACAGAGGAGCTGTCTAAGTATTTCACTTACGCTCATACTAAGACAATCCGCTCCTCTACTTTCCCGCCTTGCACCTGTCTTTCTTTTCCCTATTCTCTTTGATAAGCGTTAGGCATAAATAAAATTGCTATCCCTTTTTTCTTTACAAGCCTTAGCATAAGAAATAACACACTTTCTTTTTTTGACTTCTACCATGATTCGTATTATAAATAAATTCCCTGCCTTTTCTTTTTGGCTTTTGACATTTTTATCTTTCGCTCCCTGATGGTGCTGGTGGCAAAAAGACAGAGGAGCTGTCTAAGTACTTCGCTCACGCTCGTACTAAGACAATTCGCTCCTCTTTTCTCCCACCAGCACCTGTCCTTCTTTTCCCTATTTTCTTTGACAAATATTAGGTATAAAAAAACGATTACCCTATCATATTTGAAAAGATAACCGTTTTATTTACTAATTTCCCCTAGATTCAATTATAATAATTGAAATTTAATTATTTTTATTCTCAATTACATCATTCATACATAACAATGACATTATCAATGATACAATAAATAGAGATACAGGTGTTGTAGATACACTTTTCATAAAATAATCAACCAATGAAAACATTGCCATAGATAAAACAGTATCTAATACAACAAATAGTATCTTTGCTTCAAACTCGTTCAGTTTTTTGAAATATGAAAATAAAACTTTAGGAATTGCTTTCACAAATAACTCCATAGGAAAAGCAACGATACCCGATATTACAAAAAACATAAGAATGCTTCCAACCGACTGATATGTGAAACCAAATACTTTCATTAATGCTCCATCAAATAATGCAATCAATGAAATAATGGCAACCATACTCCCTACTATGATAAAGAAACCTATAAATTTGCCAATGCAATTTTTTATCTTTTTCAGCATAATATCCAACCTCTAAATTGTAACTTTTTTGTATTATACATTGTGATTACAATACCAAACATTTTACAATTTGACCATTAAGACATTCCAAAGATTTCCTAAACATTCGCTAAAATTATAAAGTCACTAAATCAAAATTTGTCAAATTATTTAAAAATATTTTATATCACTTTCTTACTAATTATTTTTCTAATGAGTAATATTAATAAAAAATAAACTGCACACACAACAATTCCTACAAAACTACTCCTTAAAACCAATATGTACCAAAGATTTTTTAATCTTTCAATTTGATAAGTAGTTATTTCTCCACGTTCCAGAACACTAAGACCTAACATAGCAATGGGACAACACGCTCCTAGAAAAAAGGAAATAATTGCTCCTAACATGGTCAGTGTCTTTTGATAAAACTTTACTTTTTTTAATGGATTCCTTTTTAATTCAACATTTATAGTTGGTACATCTAGTTGTATTTTCATAGCATCTATCTTTTTTTTACAATCTTTGCATTCGTTTATATGTTTATCTATATCCTGTTTTGTTTGTTCTGATAACATATCATCTTGATATAATGGTAATAAATCCGAAATAATATAACACGGAAGTCCTTTATTCATCTCTTAACATCTCCTTTACAATTTTTTGTTTTCCTCTAAAAAATGTAACTCTTGTCCAATTTTCTGTTTTGCCAATTATCTCTCCGATTTCAGCAAAAGATAAGTTACTAATTAACCTTAAATACATTACTTCACGTATGGGTTCTTTCATATTATGTATCAATTGCAAAATTTCTTTTTGTTCCCATGGAATATGGATTTCTTTTTTATCCTCTATCTCTAAAATAACATCTTCTATAGATAAAATTTCTTGATGTTTTCTTAAATATTTCAACCAAACATTTTTAGCAATTGCACATAACCAAGTCAAAATAGAACTATTCCCCTGAAATTGGTCAATACATTGGACGGCTTGAAAAAAAGTTTCTTGAGTAAGTTCTTCTGCAAGTTGTTCCTTATTTGTTTTACTCAATAAAAACAAATATACTTTTCTTGAATACATTTCATATATTTCCTCAAGTGATTGCATAATTAACCTCCTTTCTACCCATTAGTACCAATTTCTTTTATTTTGTTACAATTATATTTATAAAAATAAAAAATCATGGAGTAATGTTTTACTATGCTCCATGTCAAATCAATGTCACCCATTTAGAAAATATGATATCCTCCATAATCAATCCATTCCTAATTTATACTCATATCATATAATCAAAATTTTTCAACAAATTCAAATGTATTACTATTCTAATAAATTTCCCCTATTCTTTTCACTCCCTAACGGTGCTGGTGGCAAAAAGACAAAGGAGCTGTCTAAGTACTTCGTTTACACTCGTACTAAGACAATACGCTCCTCTTTTCTCCCACCAGCACCTGTCTTTCTTTGCCCTATTCTCTTTGATAAGCGTTAGGTATAAAAAATAACTATCCCTTTTTCTATTCTTATCATCAATAACTATTTATACTATTAAAATAAACTAGGAAAACCAAAGTAAAAAGACTTTGACATTCTAAAAATACTATAAATATTCTCCCTTTTACTTTAACAACTTGATGATTTCTCTATACTCTTCCATATTACGTATTTCTTTATAAAATTCATCTTCTGTTTCAAAATCTCTCTTTAATTCCTCTTTTATATTCCTACTTGCTTCAAATTTTCTATCGTAAGGATGTTGATTAAATAAAATAGCCTTCGACTTCACTATTTCAGGTAATTTATCATGCTTTACAGCACATTCTACTGCCTTTTGCATATATAACAATCCATTTTTCACATCTTTGTTCATTAATGAAAACTCAGCCATTCCCTGATAATTCCTCATTTTTCTTGCAAGTTTTATAGGCATATCCTCTGTTTCATAGATAGCATCATAAATAGCATTACTTTTTCTAAATAATTCTATCT
>CALAEX010000153.1 GCA_937891165.1 uncultured Lachnospiraceae bacterium
AAATACCCGTGGCTAGACTTTCACTAGCAAGATTAGTGCCATGCTTGGCACACACCAAAAGGGGTTGCAACAAACAACCCCTTTTATAGAAAAATTTAATCCTGCATCATCAATGTATGCAATGCCCGAACATATGGTGTTCCATCCCATCCAACAGAATAAATATAATTTCCATTGATAAATTGAATCGTATGGATTCCTTGCATTAACATATAGGCATCTTCTACTTCATACAATAATTCGTCTTCTTTGATTAAAAGATAATCATTATAAGTAAATACATTATCCATTTCCTCATAGAGACTATCCGATTCATGTGTTATGGTATCTCCTGTTGTAATAACCCAAAGACGATGCCCATCTTCTAATTGTGTCATGTACTCATATAATCCATAACGTCTAGCTACTAAAATATCTTTATGATAAAACGACATTTCCCAAATTGGTAGTTCTTGATAACTAACTGAATATGGATTTTGCATCGTTTCTCCACTATCTTCTAACACACAAAATTCATGCGTTCCATGATAAACAACCGATATTACAGTATCCTCTTCTTTTAAATCATAGGTATAACAATATTTTCCATCTGTAGTATGTTCTTCTAACAATAACTGTTTTCCATCTCTACGATACAATACATATTGGTCTTTATCCCAAGAAATGTCTATCTCATCTGGTATATTGCCATCCCACATCGTGAGAGGCTCTCCTTCATACGTGCGATACACATATTCTTGTGCCCTTACATCATAATAATACTGAAAATCTCTAAAATATTGTCCACCTTGTAAAAAATTTTCTTCTCCTTCATAAGGTATTTTCTCAATTAAGTCTAACTTTCGATTCACTAAATACAACATATTTTGATACAAGATTCCAAATAAATTTCTAGACTCCTCCATCGTTACAGAATTAAATGGCAAAATACAATACATATTATCTTCCACACCATAACGCTCTAAAAAGAGTCCTTTACTAATCAAAACTTCTGCATTTTCATCTACTAAACAACCATCTTGGTCAATTAAATAGTATTCTACTCCTTCTATTCTCTCATCATCCGATGGAATCATATGTGCTGATTCACAAAATACTTTCTTTAATTGCAAATTTTCGTCATAATAACGATACGTATATCCATTTTCCCAATTTTTATAATCATAAAAATATTCCATATAACCGTTACCAAAAGTAGAAATTGTCAACCAATCTTCATATAATACTTCTGGTAGAAGAATATTTCCTACTCCATCTATAATTTGATATTTTGGAACAATTTCTTCCTCTTCCCCTGTTGATACTGGTACACCATAGTATCCTTTTTCAACATCCAAGATAGATAAATATTTATATGTTGGATAAATACTATATTGTTTTGCTTCTAAATCAAAAATACCATATGTTACATCTTGTTCTCCTTCTGTATTTTGACGAATCTGACCAATCGGAAGATATCTACTTTTATAAATTCCACTTACTTGATAGTCTAATGTCACATTATAAAAATTTGCAATTTCTTCCCAATTAGAATTATATACGGTCATATCTCCAAAATAATAATCCGTTTGTGTATTTTGTGGATTCACAAAGATAAAATATTCTCCTTGCTCTAATGGCTTAGTTGCTAATACTTCTCTAACTTCCTTTTGTTCTACTTTGGCATCCGAAATGGTTGCTCCACTTGGCATCATCACAGGTACATACCCAAGGTCTAATACTAATTGTTGACCTTCTTCCTCTGTTAACCAATCAAATAACTTTCTTGCATTCGAGTTTTCTGGCTCATCTGTACGAATGACTGCATAAAATGCATTAGTTAATGCATAAGAACCATCATAAATCGTTTGTGTCGATGGAAGCACACCATTTACTGCCATAAACTTTAAATCTTTTTCAAAATACATATTATTAGCATAATAAAACACCGAATAACCAAGTGTATTATCTTCTCCGTTATAAGAAAGCATTCCTTCTAAAATATCAGACATCGTACTATAACGAAAGACATTATCACCTGCTACCATTTCTGTATCTTTCATTACAAGCTTCTGCATCAAAGACTGACTTCCTGAACCAACTGGTCGCTGAAATGCTAATAATTCTTTATTGAGTCCTCCTACTTCAGACCAATTAGAAATTTTACCTGAATAAATAGAAACTAACTGCTCCATTGTAAGAGACTCCACCGGATTCGCTTGATTTGCCATAAAAACAAGTGCATCTAAACCAATTGGCTTAATATTGAGAGGTTCTTCTTTCATACGTTTTGCAATTTCTTCCGATGGTTCATACACAATCAATAAATCTACTTCTTTATCATAAAGGCGATAATAAGAATTGGTTGTTTTCGTATGTACGACTTCTTTTGTTGCCACTTCCGCACTTTCCCCTGTTGCAAGCATAAATACCGCCTCAGAAAGCGGAAGCGTTGCCGTAGAACCATCTACTTTTGGATACGTTGCTACTGTCATTGTCTTACTAATACTTGCTTCCTTCGATTCTGGAATTACAGTAATAGTTGGTGTAGTTTCTTTTGTTGGTACTTGTGTTACCGTTGGAGTTGGAGTTAATGTTACTTTACTATCTGAAACATCAGAGAATTGACAAGCACTACAAAACAATAAAACTGCTACTACCATTGCTAAACTTCTTTTTTTCATAAAATTTCTCCTTTCATTTCTATACTTTAGCTAATCATTATTTTACTTGAATGATGTGTCAAATTTAAGTCTTTTTCTGTAAGAATAAAAGTCCATTTTCCTGTTTAAAATATTATATAAATTTATGTTCTTAACAGGTGTTAATCTTACTTATGAATAAACATACTTTTTTTATCACACTATGATAAATAAGAAAGGAGAACCTTATGAATCGAAAAAAAGAATCCTATGATACTCATTCTGTTGGAAGTCGTATCCGTTCTAAACGTATGACGCTCGGATTATCTCAAGAAGAATTAGCAGAACGAATTGACCGTGCTCCTAAATACTATTCTGACATTGAACGTGGCAGTTGTGGTATGTCTATAGAAACTATGCTTTCTATTTCTAAAGCACTAGATATTAGCTTAGATTATATGATATTTGGAACACCAAGTGAAGAAGAAACAGAACGCATCAAAAACCAAGATGCTGCTCTCACACATATGATTGCTCAATGTGAAGAACGGAAACATAACTATGCTATTCGTTTACTGCAATTATTTATTGCTTCTATGTCTTCCGATGACAATAATAAACAATAACAAACTAATTTTTATAAATATTACTCATATAAAAGGGGACATTGCAAAATAACTAAAAGTCTTGTTTTTCTATTTTGCAACGTCCTCTTTTATATTATATAAATTTCTGTAAATCTGCTACGGTAAACTCATATTTTTTATCACAAAAATGACAATTTACTTCAACTGGCTTACCTTCCTCTATCATTTCCTGTAACTCTTTTCTACCAATACTAGCAATTGCTTTTTCCACACGTTCTTTGGAACAATTACAATAATATTCTGTAGAAACTTTTTCTAATATCTTTGGTTCAAAGTCCGCTAACACATACTCTAAAATTTCTTCTGGTGTCATACCTTCATCTAATAATCCAGAAATATGTGTTACTTCTGTTAATTTCTGTTCTAAACGAGCAATGACTTTTTCTTCTGCAAATGGCATCAACTGTAAAATAAAACCACCTGCCTGTCGTACAGTATTATCTTTATTCATTAAAACACCTAACGCTACTGCGGAAGGAACTTGTTCTGAAATAGCAAAATAACAAGTTAAATCTTCTGCAATTTCTCCAGAAATTAAGTCTACTTGTCCCACATAAGGCTCTTTTAAACCAACATCTCGAATCACTTGCAACATTCCATGACCTACTGCACCACCAACATCTAATTTTCCCTCTTTACTTGCTGGTAACATAACCATTGGTTCATGCACATATCCTTTTACTCTTGCCTTGGAATCCGCAGTCACTACTAAACCTCCAATTGGACCATCTCCACGAATTTGCAATGTAATTAAATCTTTTTCGCCTTTCATCATACTGCCCATCATTGCTCCACCTGTCAAAAGTCTGCCAAGTGCAGCTGTTGCAATTGGACTTGTTCCATGAATTTTTCTTGCTTCTTCTACTAAATTTCTTGTAGTTGTTGCAAATGCACGCACTTGTCCATTGGCAGCAGTTGCTCTTACAATATAATCTTGATATTCCATCTTTTTTCTCCTCAATTTATTAGTTCTATTACAAAATCTATCACAATATCTATGATATCTACTATCCAGCCAAGTCGTTTGTGTTTCTTTTTTCTCTTTATTTTATAAGCTTTTTTCTCTGTAACAACAAAATTTACTTGTTTATCTTGTGGTTCTGTTGGAAGTATTTTAGGAAATAATTGTAATTCATATCCTAAGCCAATCAAACAAGGAATATTCTCTTTTTGCTGTTCTAAATATCTATCATAATATCCCCCACCATAACCAATTCGATTACCATTTAAGTCAAAAGCAACACCTGGCATCAACATTACATCCTGTTTTGTTGGAACTACCAATTCTCCTGCGCCATCTGGCTCTAAAATACCATGATAACCAAATACTAATTCCTGCCAAGAATGAATTAAGAAAAAATCCATTTCTTTTTCTCTCACCTTTGGTAGGGCTACTCTTTTTCCCATGGAAAGTAATTTTTGTATTAACCTTCTTGTTTCCACCTCATTTTTATAAGAAGCATATACAAATATTGTTTCTGCTTTTTGTAATTGCTTTAAAGATAATACTCTTTTTGCTATTGTAAGACTATCCGTTTTACATTGTTCTTTTGATAACTCATTTCTTTTGTTTAAAAAAGAACTACGAATTTCTTCTTTTTCTTCTACCTTATTTTTCATAATATTTATTCTCCTGAAATTGCTCTCTCGCAATAAAATATACTCGCTCTGTATCTACCTTTGGCGCTTCTTTTGTTCCTACTCCATATACAGCAACGACTTCCATTCCTGCCTTTTGTAATAATGAAACAACCGTTTCTACCTCATATGCCTTTTGTACATGAGTTTCCTCTAAACGTTCATACAATGGTGGAAGATTTTCCTCCTCTGCGTCTTCTTCCGAATCTTCTTCAAATTCCACCTTAGAATAAATTGTAATATCGTATTGATTTATTTTTTCTTTTGTATCATAATAATTTTCCCAAATCAAACTACAATTTTCCCTATTTTCTGCAATGACCCTATCGCCAAGCTGTGTTTCATACTTATAAATAGTATTCATATCAAAAATAAAATATCCTTTTGGGTCTAAATAATTATTCACTAAGCGAAAAACTTGCAATAAGTCTTCTTCGGAAGTAATATAATTCATAGAATCACAAAGACTTACTACTGCTGCTACTGTTCCAAATAGCTCAAATTCTCTCATATCTTGATGTAAATAAAGAATTTCTGACTCATCTTCTGGATGCTCATACCGAGCAATATCCAACATTTCCTCCGATAAATCAATTCCTATCATATCATATCCAGCTCTAGCTAACAACCGGGTCATTGTTCCTGTTCCACAGCCTAATTCCGCAATTAACCCTTGTTCTATACCATATTCTTTTAATAATCCTATTAAATACTCTGCCCATTCCTCATAAGGAACATTATCCATAAAAGTTTCATATAATCGTGCAAAACCCGTATATGCGTTCATAATTTCCTCTTTTCTTTCTGTAATAAACCAACTTTTCTACTTGATTTTACTATCTTTTATAACAGAATGCAAGTCAGTCTGTACTCTTTTTCTTAGCAATTATTTAAATAGGGGAAAAGTTTTTATTTTGTGTCTAATAAAATCTTTCCTATCTCCTCTAACTTCTTTTTTATTTTTTCAAAATCTTGATTTAAATCTAATGTTTTTACACTTATCTGATTTCCATCCATTAAAAAATCGGCATCTGGCGTCATTTGCTCTTGTGTTTTGGCATATAAAAGCATCCCTGAAACTTTCCCTGTATTTTGTTTATCCATATTTTTTACATAAGTAAATATCTGATATAAGTTTTGAGAATGTATTTTATAACTATCAAATTGTTCCTGCATCGTATGCGTATAGTATTTTGCATCTATAATCAAGCAATTTCCCTTATAATTTAATGTAATATCTGTCTGCATAATAGGCAGAAATTCTTTTTCTCCATGTTCAAGCGTCCAAGCAATCTGTGCAGCATGAGCATGATACTCTGGATGATGATACTTATAATATTCCAAAATAAATTTTTCATATAATCGACACATTTTTTGTTCATCTAAAAAAGACGCTAACGCATATTCTCCTTTTGTCGTTGTCAATAGCATTCCGTCCACTACCATATGACAAATATGCAATAACATTTGATATGTCTGATTTTCCTTCTTATATCGTATTTGATTCCACAAAATAGCCTTTAATTCTATTTCTTGCACAGTAGAAAAAAGAAATAATACCCTTTTTAACTGTATTTTTCGTTCCTTTGCTACTGTATCTTGACAAAGCAATAACTTACAAGTACTTTTTAAAATCTGATTATATAAATTATCCTCTGACAATTCATCATAACAACAATATAACGTTTGTTTCGTTTGCATTCTATTTCGAATGGTTTCTGTCATATTTATCTTCCCACGCATTGTTGTTACATTATCCTCTTGCATTTTATATTCCCTATATAAACCCTGTTTTAATTGTCCTGAAATACCCTTTGCAAGAATAGCGGCTAATAAATCATGAATATGTTCAAATTCCTCTACTGCCAATTCCTCATATTGATTTTGTCGTAATATTTGAAATGCATAAGTCAACATATAATAAATGTTTTTTATTATAATTCCTTTTTTCTCATTCATCCCATACACCTGCAAACTCATTTATCCATTTACTCACTTTTTTCGGTTCATCAAACCAATATTCCTTCAACAATGGAATTATATCATAATCAATCACTGCCTTTAGCCATTCCTCACTATATTCTTCTTGACCACAAAAGTAACTATGCCCAATACAAAACCCACTACCTAATGCACTGTCATTTTTAATCTCTATATTTAATTTTTTTATTTTCTCTATCAATAATACAAAGTTTTCATCTTTGAATGATTTTACATAATTCATAAAACCATCCGAAGTAAATGCTGGCTCTATTTCAAAAAAACTAAATCTTCTTCGTAACGCATAATCAATCATTGCTAAACTTCTATCTGCGGTATTCATCATTCCTATAATATATAAATTTTTAGGAACAAAAAAAGGCATTCCATCATAAGCCAATGTCATACTTGTACCACGATATTCCTTTTCAATCAACATCAATAATTCTCCAAATATTTTACTCATATTCCCACGATTTATTTCATCAATCAAAAAGAAATAATTTTGCTCTGGATGATTTTCTGCTTTCTTACAAAAACGATAAAAAATCCCTTGTTTCAATTCAAATCCTTCTCCATTTGGTTTATAGCCCATAATAAAATCTTCATAAGAATAATTTTGATGAAACTGAATAAACTCGATATTTTCTTCTTCTTTTTTACCCATGATAGAATATGCTAGTCTCTTTGCAATAAATGTTTTTCCAACTCCAGGTGCTCCTTGCAAAATAATGTTTTTCTTATTTAATAATACTCGTACCAATGTATCATAACGCTCTGATGAAAGAAATACTTCTGATAAAAAATGATTTTTGGTATATATTTTTTCAACTTGCTCTTGTTCTGTTTTCATATCAGGCAAACTAATATCTATTGCTTCTTTTTTATTAGACACTTTCTTCTTTTCTTCTAGTATCGTGTTAGCAAAAAATATCATAAAATCAAATGCTAAATGTTTAATCGAATGTTGCTTATAATCACTTTCCAAAAGCATTTGAAAATATAACTCTACTAGTTCCTTTTCTTGCTCCATAACAATAACTATCTCATCCAATAACCTCGCATTTCCAACGAAATTTTCTGCCATATATCCTTTTTTTGGAATAAAATCAAACTCCAATTCTATTGCCACTGCACGGCATGCTGAATATTTAAAAATATAATACTTTTCTGGATTTTTTAACCATAAATAAATACTAATTGCCATTGCACTCTGAAAATGTTGTTGCCAATTTCCTGGATTATATTTTAATCTAATATGTTCTGCTGTTGTTTGAAATTTTTCTACTCGTTCCACTAATGCTATATTTTCATCATATAAATTACTAAACATCACTCGTACTGCTTCACTATCTACTTTTGCAAACTCAAGTATCATTCCTCTTGGAAAATTATTAGAAGAAGCTAATAAATTAGCTGTTTTTTCTGTTGCTTTAGAAAACATAATGACAAAATCTTTGGCATCTATATCCCAATATTGTTGAAACTGTTCTATAGCTTCCCACTTATATTTTTCTTCTTGCCAACGTTGTACAAATACCTTTTTATATTGCTCAATTGCATGAATTAAATTTTCTTGACAAAACATATTGCACCTCTTTCTATTCTTTTGTATATTTTTTTATAAATATTGTATCAAATCATTTGTGTAATGACTAGCTACTATTATAAAATTTCCCATATAAAAGAAAATTATCTACTTAAACTTCACAAAAAAAAGAACCGGAACTAAGTCCTTAGTTCCAGCTCTTTTTCCTAATTTATTATTCGTCTCTCAATCTAAAACTTCTAATCAAATCTTCCATACTTGTTGCCTGTGCTGCTAATTCTTCACTTGTCGCTGCGGATTCTTGTGCTGTAGCAGAATTTGCTTGAACAATTTCAGAAATTTTTCCAATTCCAACTTCTGCCTGCTCCATTGCACTTGCCTGACGCTCTGTGATTTCATTTAACATCTTAGAAGTTTCTGCAATCATATGTATCGATTCTACAACACCACTTAATACCTCTGAAGTACGAAGTGCTGCTTGATTACCAATTTCTACTTCACGAATCGAACCTTCAATTAACTTTCTCGTATTTACCGCAGATTTTGCACTCTGCTCTGCCAATGTACGAATTTGCTCTGCTACTACTGCAAAACCTCTACCAGCATCTCCTGCTCTTGCCGCTTCAATTGCTGCATTTAAAGATAACAAATTGGTCTGACTTGCAATATCTTCAATTTCAGCAATAATATTTCCAATTTTCTGAGAAGTTTCACTAATACGATTCATGGCATCCATCATCGTTGCCATTTCTACACGGCTATTCTCTGCTTCTTTTTCACAATTTTTTGCATTTTCATAGGAAGCATTCACTTCTTGTACTGTTTTTTCTAATGCTGTTGTAATTTCATTAATGGTAGCTGTCATTTCTTGTACCGAAGCTGCTTGGTCTGTAGCTCCTTCTGCCAATGCTTGTGAAGCATCCGCTACATGATTTGCACCAATAGATACGGTATCCGCAGAACCTTTTACTTCTTTCAATGTCATATCTAAACGACGATTCATTTGACGAATTGCTTGCAATAAATTTCCAAACTCACCTACATACGCATCTTCACAAGCAGTACGAAGTTCAAAATTACCATCAGCCATCTGACCAAATAAATATCTCATATCAGAAAGAATATTATTCAATCCAGCAACTACATCAGAAACAGACTGTATCATATGAGCAATTTCATCTTCACCCTTAACTACTGGGAATGGAGAAGAAATATCCCCTTTTGCAAATGTTTCCAATCTCTTTTCTAATTGAATCACAGGTGCTGAAATACTGTTCGAAATCTTCTTACCAACAGAAATTGCTACTATACATGCCGCAATAATCACTGCAACAATGACAAACACTAATGTTGTTCTCAATGCCATTAATGCATCATGTTCTTCATCACCCATAGCAACATTTAAATCCATCAATGCAGTAAACGTAGCATCTGCTTTATTATAGATTGGAGCCAATGTATTGAGTGCTATTTCCTGTGCCTGTGCACATAATTCTTGGTCTGTTGAATTTCCAAGGGCTAAAACTTGTTCTTCCACTTCATAATACTCTTCTAAAGCATCTTTAATATCCTCAAAAGCATCTTTGCCTTCTTTTGTTACTGTTGTTTTTTCTACTTCTTTTAACAAACGGTCTAATTCTTTTGTTGCTTCCTCATGTTGTTTCATAGCGGCATCAATCGCTGAACGTTCCTCATAGCCAATAACTGCACGAGTTGCACTTCGTACTTCGGCAAATTCATTCATCGCCAACGCAATATCTCCTTGTGGAAACGCATAGTAAGTTAATGTATAATCATATCTACTTGTCATTATAAACACTACAATCAATCCAATGATAGATGCGATACTAGCAATGGAAACTGTGCTAATAGAACTAAACATCAACCTTTTTTCAATTTTCATATTCTTTAGTTTTGCTAACATGTTTTCTCTCTCCTTTCATTGAAAAGCTTCTTTTAAGCATTTTGAAGGCATTGCTGTTACAATTATCAAAATTCCTCCTTTCCTCTCCCACTTTACTTCACATCATTCTTACCCTATTCACTTCAATTCTTATAAAAAAGTCTTATCATTTTTAATAATTGCAACTTATAAAAAATCCCTCTATTGTTTTATATCGGTATTTTGCTTACAATTTTAAATAGGTATGTAGTCCTATTATTATATTTTTTCTACAACAATAGTACCTCTTTTTTCACAAAAAAACAATCCTCCTTTTTCCCTATTTTTTTATTTCATCCAATGAAACTGTTGACATTCCTTAAAAAATCCGATATCATACAAACAGTATATACCCAAAATATACAAAAAATAATAAAGGAGATGAATTTTTAGTGGACCCCAGTGTCGCGGCACAAATAGTTGTGCTTATTATTTTACTTTTTTTATCCGCATTCTTTTCTTCTGCGGAAACCTCTTTAACTACGGTGAATAAGCTCCGTATCCGAAGCCTTGTGGAAGATGGCGTAAAAGGTGCTAAACGTATTAGTGATTTAATTGAAAATCCTTCTAAAATGATTAGTGCTATTTTAATTGGTAATAATATTGTCAATTTATATGCTTCTTCTCTTACTACAACATTAATTTTTGATTTATTTGGTAACGCCTACGCTGCTATTGGTACAGGTATTCTTACCTTATTCATCTTAATTTTTGGTGAGATTACACCAAAGACTTTGGCTACAATGTATGCAGAAAAATTAGCATTTATTTATGCTCCTGTCATTAGTCTGCTCACAAAAGTACTTACACCGGTTATCTTTTTACTCAATAAATTCTCCGGTGCTCTACTGCGACTATTTCACATTGACCCAAATGCCAAAGCAAAAGCTATGACCGAAAACGAGCTTCGTACCATTGTAGATGTCAGCCATGAAGATGGTGTTATTGAAAGTGAAGAACGTATCATGATTACCAATGTAGTAGACTTTGGTGATTCTATGGCAAAAGATGTTATGGTACCTCGTATTGATATGTCCTTTGCAAATATCAATATGACATATGATGAACTTGTTGCTGCTTTTGAAAAGGACATGTATACTAGACTCCCTGTTTATAGTGAAAACCGTGACAATGTCATTGGTATTATTAATATGAAAGACGTTTTCTTTTTCCGTGGTGCAAAAGAAGACTTCCATATAGAAAATTTTTTACGAACACCATATTTTACTTATGAATACAAGAAGACTTCGGAATTACTTCGTGAATTAAAAAAAGAAGCCATTTCTCTTGCCATTGTATTAGATGAGTATGGTGCTACCGCAGGTCTTCTTACAATTGAAGACTTAATTGAAGAAATCGTTGGTGAAATTCGTGATGAATACGACACAGATGAAGAAGATTCCATTCAAAAATTATCAGATAATGTTTACCTTGTCCTCGGTGCAACAAAATTAGAGGAACTCAATGAAACTTTAGATTTGGACTTAGAATCTGAAGATTATGACTCGATTGCTGGTCATGTTATCCATTTATTAGACCATCTTCCAACCAAAGATGAAACCGTAACAGAAAAAGCTTGTACTTATAAAGTAATTGAAATGGATAAAAACCGTATTGATAAAATTCAACTTACGATTAACCCTGATTATATTGAAATTGAAGAAGAAGATTAAATATATTTCATAAAAAAAGCCTTCTTTACTTGTTTTTATAAGTCAAGTAGATATTCTCAATCTGCTTTACTACTTACTTATAATCAAGCAGAGGAAGGCTTTTTGCTAGAAAGGAAACAATATGATACTTGCATGTAACAATATAACAAAACATTTTGGAGAAAAAGAAATTCTAAACGGAGTTTCTTTTCATGTGAACGAAAATGAAAAAACAGCCATTGTTGGCATCAATGGTGCGGGTAAATCAACTTTATTTAAAATTATTGTAGGAGAACTGAGTGCTGATACAGGTGAGGTCATTCTTGCAAAAGGAACAACATATGGATATTTATCCCAACATCAAGACCTTACTTCGGAATACACCATTTATGAAGAATTACTCTCCACAAAAGCCGAATTACTTCGTATGGAAGAAACGATTCGTTCCTTAGAACAAGAAATGAAATATGCCAAAGAAGAAATCTTAGAACAAATGCTTTCTAATTACTCTCGCCTAAATCATGAGTTTGAATTACAAAATGGTTATGCTTACCGTAGTGAAGTCGTTGGTATTTTAAAAGGACTTGGCTTTGAAGAATCCGAATTTCAAAAGCAAGTCAATACATTATCTGGTGGTCAAAAAACAAGAATTGCCCTTGGTAAACTCTTACTTCGTAAGCCAGATTTAATTTTATTAGATGAACCAACGAATCATTTGGATATGAACTCCATTGCTTGGTTAGAAACCTTTCTTGCTACTTATAAAGGAGCTGTTGTTGTTATTGCTCATGACCGTTACTTCTTAGATAAAGTAGTGACGAAAGTGGTAGAATTAGACCATACAAAAGCTCAAACATTTATGGGAAATTATAGCATTTATGCAGAAAAAAAAGCAAAACAACGAGAAGAACAGATTCGTCACTATTTAAACCAACAACAAGAAATCAAACACCAAGAAGAAGTCATTGCAAAACTTCGTTCTTTTAACCGCGAAAAATCCATCAAACGTGCAGAAAGCCGAGAAAAAATGTTAAATAAAATAGAACGATTAGAGAAGCCAATCGAAGATTCTTCTGGTATGAATTTACAGTTAGAACCTTCTATTACAAGTGGAAATGATGTACTAACTGTAACAGACCTTGCAAAATCGTTTGGACCTCAAACTCTTTTTACTAACTTGTCTTTTGAAATAAAGCGAGGAGAAAAAGTTGCTATTATTGGAAATAATGGAACAGGAAAAACAACGATTTTAAAAATTATCAATGGCATCGTCCCTTGTGATGCAGGTGAGATAAGAGAAGGGGTTAAAGTGCATATTGCCTATTATGACCAAGAGCATCAAGTGTTACATCCTGAAAAAACATTGTTCTCTGAATTGCAAGATACGTACCCATTTATGAATAATACAAAAATTCGTAATACACTTGCTGCATTTCTTTTCACAGGAGATGATGTATTTAAACAAATTAAGGATATTAGTGGTGGAGAACGAGGTCGTGTTTCCTTAGCAAAACTGATGCTATCTGAAGCGAATTTCTTAATTTTAGACGAACCAACGAACCACTTAGATATTATGTCAAAAGAAATTTTAGAGAATGCTATTCGTAGTTATACAGGAACGGTACTCTATGTTTCCCATGACCGTTACTTTATTAATAAAACAGCAACAAAAATCCTTGATTTAACGAATGGAACATTAATTCCTTATTTAGGAAATTATGATTACTACTTAGAACACAAGGAAAATATGGAACGTATCTATTTACAAGGACTTGGATATGGTGCTTCTACTGTTACTGTTTCTAATAAAACAAACTACTCTGAATCAGAATCCGTAGGAAAACAAGACTGGAAACAACAAAAAGAAGAACAAGCCAAACAAAGAAAACGCCAAAATGACTTAAAACGTATAGAAGCAGAAATTGAACAATTAGAGGCTAGAAATGAAGAACTAGATGTATTATTAGCAGATGAGTCTGTCTATACCAACCATACAAAACTACTAGAAGTAACAAAAGAAAAAGATACTAATACAGAACGATTACTAGAACTTATGGAAGAATGGGAACAATTAGCGGATTAACCTTTCTCTTTTCATAAATATGTCAAAGTGGAGGACTTATTTGATTCGCTTAAAATACTTTTAGTTGGAGGAGATTACCATGTTCTTTTTTAATGAAATTTTAGAAAATAAGGAAATCAAACAACTACTTTTAAATGATGATAACCTTATGACAAAGGGACAAGAAATCGCTGAAAAAATAATAGAAAGTGGTCAGATTATCTATCCAGAAGTTGGTCTTTTACCTCTTGCTGTTTTGAATTTCCTTGCAGATTATTGTCTTGAAAAAAATAATAACCGTGGCATTCCTAAGGAAATTACAGTTTCTTCTTTAAAAGATGTGAACCTTTGGATAGAAAATTATAAAACTCAATATGGAAGTCTTGGCTTTGAGGAATTTGGTTGGATGATAGGTTTCTATACTGGTGAGCGTTTTCGTCTTGGCAGACTTCAGTATAACTTTGGTGCTATAAATGAATATATTCCTTCTGGTGATAGTGTACTTGAAGTACATATTCCACAAGGAGAACCTCTATCTACAAAAGCCTGCCTTGACTCTTTCCAACAAGCAAAAGAATTTTTTGCTAAGTTTTACCCAAATAAAAAACCAGAATACTTTTTATGTGATTCATGGCTTCTTTGTCCAGAACTAGAACATATTGCAGAAGAAAACAGCAATTTAGTTCAGTTTATGAAATTATGGATTCAAATTCCTTTTCCTAGCGACAACAGTGCTCAAGCAATAGAACGTGTCTTTGGTTTTGGCTTTCAACAAGAAAATCTTAAAAATGCCCCTGAAAAGACTCATCTTCAAAGAAATCTCAAATCTTACCTTCTAAATGGCGGTCAAATCAATATGGCTGCTGGTTTTAGAAAAATTTGAACCTAGGAATAAAAAAGGAGTTTATTTATGGATAAAAAAATTTTAAAAACTTTATTGAAACTATTTTGGAGTACACTTTGTATTAGTGCCTTTACCTTTGGTGGTGGTTTTGTGATTATCACATTTATGAAGAAAAAATTTGTAGATGAACTACATTGGATTGACGAACAAGAAATGTTGGATTTGACTGCTCTAGCACAATCTTCACCTGGTGCAATTGCAGTCAATGCCGCTATTTTGGTTGGTTGGCGTGTATCTGGTTTTATAGGAATGTTAGTGGCAGTTCTTGGCACGATTCTGCCACCGATGGTTATTATTTCCATCATTTCCTTCTTCTATGCTGTTTTTGCAACAAATCCCTATGTTGCACTTGTACTAAAGGGAATGCAGGCTGGTGTAGCAGCCGTTATTTTAGATGTAGTAATGAATCTTGGAAAAAATGTACTAAAAACAAAATCTAATATTCATTTGCTTGTTATGATTTGTGCCTTTATTGCTACTTTTTTCTTTAAAATAAATGTAATTTTTATTATACTTACTGCTGGTATTGTGGGTATTATACTTGCTCTATACAACAAAAAAACGGAAGGTGAAATAAAATGATTTATTTAGAATTATTTCTTAGTTTTTTACAAGTGGGATTATTTTCCATTGGTGGTGGTTATGCGGCCATGCCATTAATTCAAAATCAAGTAGTAGAACTGCACCCATGGATAAGTATGCAGGAATTTACCGACTTAATTACCATTGCTGAAATGACCCCTGGTCCTATTGCTGTCAATTCTGCAACCTTTGTAGGTATCCGTATTGCTGGAATTGGAGGTGCTATTGTTGCAACATTGGGCTGTATTTTTCCATCATTAATCATTGTTTCTTTACTAGCCTTTATATATTATCGATATAAAAAGCTTTCCATGCTTCAAAGTATTTTAGCAAGCCTTCGACCAGCCGTAGTTGCCTTGATTGCTTCTGCTGGTCTATCTATACTGTTCCAAGCAGTATTTAATGGTAACCTCTTAACACTCGAACATCTTAATTGGATAGAAGCAATATTATTTCTTTCCGCTTTTTTTGTTTTAAGAAAATTTAAATGGAATCCTATTCTTGTCATGAGCCTTTGTGGTATTGGAAGACTAATTCTTGGATTACTTCTTGAATAATGATAAAAAATAATTTATAAATTTCTGTTGCTCTTCTACCTTCTATACGTTATACTATTGATAATTGAGAGCAAGCAGATATATATGGAGGTACTTATGAACATTTTTCTTGACTTATTTTTGACTTTCGCTAAAGTCGGAGTCATGACATTCGGTGGCGGATATGCCATGTTGCCAATTTTACAACGTGAGGTAGTAGACAATAAAAAATGGGCTACGGAAGAAGAAATTATGGACTATTTTGCTATTGGTCAATGTACACCTGGTATCATCGCTGTCAACACTGCTACATTCATTGGACAGAAATACAAAGGAATTTTAGGTGGCATTGTTGCTACGTTAGGTGTTTCCTTTCCTTCTCTTATTATTATTTCTTTATTAGCAGGAATTATTGAAGCATTTTCTAAATTTGAATTAGTACAGCACGCATTTGGTGGTGTTCGAATTTGTGTGTGTATTCTAATTATCAATGCGGTGACTAAACTGTATAAAAAAGCAGTCGTAGACCGTTTAACACTATGTATTCTTTTATTAGTTACACTTGGTAGTTACTTTACGCCATTAAGTCCTGCTATTTTTGTTGTACTTTCTGCAATCATTGGTATTTGTGTAAAGAAATTAGAAGGAGGTAAAAAGAAATGATGTTATATTTACGATTATTTTTTGAGTTTTTTAAGACAGGTCTTTTTACTATTGGTGGCGGAATGGCAACAGTACCTTTTCTTTATAAAATGTCTACCGCAACTGGTTGGTTTACCCATAATGATGTTGCTAATATGATTGCGGTAAGTGAATCTACTCCTGGTCCTATTGGTGTAAATATGGCTACTTACATAGGATTTGTCACTGGTATGGAAGAGAATGGAATTCTCGGTGCTATTTTAGGTAGTATCATTGCCACATTAGGTTTAATTACTCCATCTATTATTATTATTTTAATAATTGCTATATTTTTAAAAAACTTCAAAGATAATCCATATGTAAAAAATGCGTTCTATGGTCTTCGTCCTGCATCTGCCGGCTTAATTACAACAGCAGGTCTTACGATTGTTGTAGCAAATTTATTTGATTTTAGTAATTTAGCAGATGGTTTTCATATCAATATGATTAACTGGATAGGATTAGCTTTAGCTGTTGTCCTTTGGGTATTAACAAACAAAGTAGAAAAAACAAAAAAACTCCATCCTATTATTTTTATTGGACTTTCTGCGGTTGTAGGTATTATATTCTCCATGTAATTTAGTTTATGAAAAAACAAAACTCGTCTTCTACCTATCATAAAAAACATAAGTAGAAAACGAGTTTATTTTTTTATTTTTAGTCAGGAATCCTACTAAAAATATCACATACTATTAATATATTGTCTTCCACCCGAAACCATACCTCCCACTCAGCAAATTTCATCTTATAGATTCGTTCTGCATCTGCTTGATACTGTGGTCTCGGGTCTTGTCCTAATACTTCTTTTAATCCTTCTCTTTTATCTTCCGAAATTCTCAAAAGTAATTCCTCTGGAAAGATAATATCCAATACATTATCCTTCGTAGTTAAAGCAAATCCATCTACTGCCTCTGGATGACTATCTACATAAGCTAAATACGGCTTAATATCAAAAATAGGTGTTCCATTCATTAAATCTGCACCAGATACATACAATACTGGTCCAAGTTTTTCCTCTAATGAAATTCGTTCTAACTTTACTGAGCTAAGACCAATCGGATTTGGACGAAACGGAGAACGTGTTGCAAACACTCCAACTCTTTTATTTCCTCCAAGTCTTGGTGGTCTTACCGTTGGTGACCACTCTTTTCCTCTATCCGCTTTAGAAAAATGCCATAATAACCATAAATGAGAATACCCCTCGATTCCACGAATGGCATCTGGATTACGGAACTCTGGTTCAAAAATAATCCTTGAAATTAAAGTTGGTGCTAAGCCACTTTGACGAGGAATACCAAATTTATCAGGAAAATCACTTTCGATATGAGCAATTACTTGTAATTCCATGATTAATTAGTATAATGGATACTTATCTGTTAATCCCTTTACCATTGCCTTTACTTCTTCTGCCGCAGCGTCTTTCTTTGATACAGCTAAATAAATAGCTTCTGCTACTACATCCATATCTTCTGTCTTAAAACCTCTTGTTGTAACGGCAGCAGTACCAAGACGAATACCACTTGTTACAAATGGAGAAGCAGGGTCATTTGGAATAGAATTTTTATTACATGTAATATTAACACTATCTAATAACTTTTCTGTTTCCTTACCAGTTACACCCATGCTCTGTAAATCTACTAACATTAAGTGATTATCTGTACCACCAGAAACTAAGTTAAAACCTCTCTTTACAAGACCATCTGCTAATGTTTTTGCATTATCTACAATATTCTGTGCATATACTTTAAATTCTGGTTGTAATGCTTCTTTAAAACAAACTGCCTTTGCTGCAATTACGTGCATTAAAGGACCACCTTGAATACCTGGGAATACACATTTGTTTAACTTATGTTCTTCTGCAAATTCTGCGGAGGAAAGAATTAAACCACCTCTTGGTCCACGAAGTGTCTTATGTGTAGTAGAAGTTGTTACATGAGCATATGGAATTGGGGATTCATGTACACCACCAGCAATCAAACCAGCGATATGTGCCATATCTACCATTAAATATGCACCAACTTCATCTGCAATTTCACGGAACTTCTTAAAGTCAATCTTTCTTGCATATGCACTTGCACCAGCAATAATCATCTTTGGTTTCGCTTCTTTTGCAATACGAAGTACTTCTTCATAATCAATATAGCCTTCATCATTTACACCATAAGGTACAATATTAAAATAAGAACCAGAGAAGTTTACTGGGCTACCATGAGAAAGATGACCACCATGTGCAAGGTTCATACCAAGCACGGTATCGCCTGGCTTTAATAAAGCAAAAAATACTGCCATATTAGCCTGTGCACCAGAGTGAGGCTGTACATTTGCATAAGTACAACCATATAATTCTTTTACACGTTCTCTTGCTAAGTTTTCTACAATATCAACATACTCACAACCGCCATAATAACGCTTAGAAGGATATCCTTCTGCATACTTGTTAGTCAATGGGCTTCCCATTGCTGCCATAACTGCTTTACTTACAAAGTTTTCAGAGGCAATTAATTCAATATGGTCTCTTTGTCTGCCAAGCTCTAAATCCATTGCATTGGCAAGTTCTAAATCAAATGCCTTTACTTCATCAAATGAATACATTGTGTTTCTCCTTTTTTCATACTTGTATTTCTTGTACCAGTCTGCCATATTCAAAATTTAGATAACTTTTAAACATAGCCAAACAGATATACTATATTCTGCGATATTATAACACAAGCTTTTTAAAAAATCGACTCCTTTTTTTATAATATTATTTATTACTATATCTTATAATACTGCATCACTGCTTGCAATGTTATCATTCCACGAAACTCATTTTTATCAGGATAATATATCATAGAAAAAGAAATCTTATTCTCTCTACCTTGATACATTCTATCCAATTGTTTTTTTCCAAAAGCGTTTATAACATCTGCTTCAAATTCTGCAATATCACCAAAATACATCGTATCAAATTTTCTTCCATACTCATTTTCTACCTCTAATTTTAATACATTTGCATTTTTTCCAAGAATTCTCGCCCGATGTACCTTCAACTTTCGTTCTGCAAACAATGGTTTCGCATTTCCTACGCCAAAAGGCTCCAGCAACGATAATTCTTCGATTACTTGTTCTGTTACTAATCCAAACGGAAGCACTACATCAATGGACACTTTTTCTGTTAATTCTTCCTCTGTCAATGTACAATGTTCTATTAATTTTTGACGAAATGCTTCGATATTTTCTTTTGGCAAAGAAAGTCCTGCTGCCTTTGGATGACCACCAAACTTCGTAAGTAACTCTTTACATTCACATAATGCTTCATACATATGATATCCATCAATGGAGCGTCCCGAACCTTTACACCCATCTTCTGCGTCTGTCAATATAATGGTTGGTCGATAAAATTTTTCACGAATCCTACCTGCAATAATACCAGCTAAGCTTTCATGACAATCTGGCAAATAGACAACTAAAACAGGAGGTAAACTCTCATACTCTAACACAATTTTTTTTGCTTCTTCTACTCCATTGGCTGTCATATCTTTTCGCACTTGATTTAACTTTGTGACTTCCTCTGCCAATTGTTTTGCTTCTTCTTTGCTCTGTGATAACAATAATTGCAACCCTTTGACTGCTACATCTAAACGTCCAGACGCATTTAAGCAAGGTCCTAAGACGAATCCCATATGATATGCACTAATATGCTCTCTTATTATCTGATTTTCCTCAATTAACGCACTAAGCCCATAATCGCTACACTCTCTTAACATCTGAATCCCCAATGCTACTAGAGTTCTATTTTCTCCTTTTAATTCCATAACATCACATACCGTAGCCATAGCCACATATGGTATCATCTGTTTCATAAAGCTATCTGAAATTCCCACTTTTTTTGCTAAACAAAGCATTACCTTATACGCAACTACAGCACCACAAATCCCAGAAAAAGGAATTGTTTCCTCTTCCTGTTTTGGATTTACAACAATATCTGCTTCTGGAAGCACTTGTTGTATGCCTTGTGGTGTTTCTATTGTTGGAACTTCATGATGGTCTGTCAATATAACAGTAATTCCTGCTTCTTTTGCCATGCGAATTGGCTCAACAGCAGAAATTCCATTGTCACAAGTCACAATCGTTTCTATACCATCTAAAATTGCCTCTTTTACCATTTCTGTATTGATACCATATCCATCTCGAATGCGGTCTGGAATTCGATAATCTACATTTGCTCCTGCTAAACATAATGTACGATACAAAACATACACCGACATAATTCCATCTACATCGTAATCACCAATAATCCGAAATCGTTTTCCTTCCACAATTTCCTTTTGTATCAATTCTGCTGCCAAATTGGCATTTTTTAACTTCTCTGGTGCTGTAAAACACGAAAAAGAAGGATGCAGGAACGCATCCCTCTCTTGTTTTGTTGTCAAACCACGGTTTACTAGAAGTCTTGCTGTTACTTCTGTAATTCCATGCTCTTTACAAATTGTTTGAAAATCATCTTTTTTATTCTTTACTGTCCAATTCTGTTTCATTGTTTTTACTCTGTTTTCCCATCTTTTTTTCTAATCTTTTTGTTCTTTTTTTCTTAATTACAAAGATAAAACTACCTAAAATAACTGCCCAAAATACAAGGTATGGTGCATTTACTACAACCCAAACAACAAAGTCTTTTGCTCCTTCCGAAATGTCATACATCGTATTTGCCCATCCAGACTGGATTCTCTCCCAAACGGTTTTTGGTGCTTTTTCTGTCACACGAGTCACTTCATACACAGAGATTTGAACGGTACTATATGTAATCTTATCATCATAAGTACGAAGGCTAGATTGATAACTTTCAAGATTATATCTAACTTGACTCAACCGTTCTTCTAATAGAATAATCGACTCTAAGTCTTCTGCTTTTTCTAGCAATGCCAGTAAACGCTCCTGCTCAATCTCCAATGTCTTAATTCGATTTTCCATATCCATATAATTAAGTGTTACATCTTGCTCGCCTAATGTTTTATTTGTTACCGTAGCAATACCTTCCATTCCTTCTAAAAACATATCTAATGTACTTTCTGGAACACGAATTGTATACTCTCCACTTCTTCTACCAGAAGAATTACCACCATATACATTTGCATACTGAAGATATGCCCCTGTCTCTATTATCTTCTGTTCTAAAGCCTGAACAAACCCGTTAAAATCCAATGTCTGTAAATTCAAATACGCTGTCCGAATCACTTTTCTTTGGGATGTCACTTCTTGCGTATTTACACGTTGCGAGCCTGTGGCAGATTCTTTTTCTTCCTCTATGATATCATATCCCATATCAGAACTATCGGTATAAAAACTATCCGAAGAATCCCACACGGTATCTTTGGATACTACCATAGACGAAGTCGAATTCATAACAGCATCCTCTGTCTTAGCACTATTACTTGCACCACACGCAACGAACCCTGTCATCATTATACCACATAAAACTATCATTCGCATCTTTTTCATAAAAATTCTCCCTTCTAATATAAACTAAATCCTAAAGAAAAAGAGTAGACTCTGCAATCTACTCTTTTTCTATGTTACTTATTAGACGAGAACTTTCCTAAAAAAGTTTCACTTTATTTTATTTTTTTAAAAAACTTCCATCTGGATAATTTGCAGATGCATTCCAAAGCAACCAAGTATCACTTCCTACATCATAAGTTGCATCTACCTGTTTACGAATGACTGGTCCTGTATATTTGATATAGCCTTTTACCCAACTTGCAGTAAACGCTTGCAACCATGGACGAACTTGTGCATATGTTTCTTGTTCTTCTGCTAATGCCCCTAATTGCTTCGCAGATGATTGTAATTCACTTAACAATAATTCGTATGGTTTTGCATCTGGCACAGCAATTCCCGCATAGCCATTTGCATAATGGGATGGATATACCATCGGACAAATATAATCCAAATATCTAGACATTTCTACATAATTTTGTCCTGTCAATTCTGCATCTAATTTACTACGAATAATTGCACCATATACGGAAGCACTTACAAATGCTCCTGTTGGTTTTAAACGATTACATGCATACTTTGTAAATGCAGTAATTGTTTCTTGTAATGTCATTTCCTGTGCTGCTTCACCAAAGTCTACTTTACTCATACCATTCGTTGCAACACGAATATAGTCAAAACAAATTTCATCGAATCCATCTGCTACTGCCTGTTCTGAAATATCAATAATATAATCCCAAGCATCTTGATTATATGGATTCATCCATGTATCACCCTTTTTATCTTTATACATGCTTCCATCTTTATTATAAAGCATATATTCTGGATGAACATCAGCTACATGATTATCTTTAAAACATACGATTCGAGCAATCGTATAAATTCCATTTTCTTTTAATGTCTTTACCAATCCTGGCATATCAGGATAATCATTTAAGCAAGCGTCTGTACCTTCTAAAGTCGGACAATTCATTTTATATGTGATTTTTCCCGTATCTGCTTTGACATCAATAACAACTGCATTTAACTCTGTTTCTTTTGCTAATTTTAACCATTCTTGCAATCTACTCTCTGAATTTAAATACAATCCCACATAAGCACCAATTACTTTATCTACTCTTTCTCTTGTGTCTTCCCAACCAACTAAATAATCCGCATTCCATGGTGGCTTTGGCGTTGGTGTTGGCGTACAAGGAAGTCCTGTTTCTGGAGAAGTTGGTATAGGTGTTGGAGTATTTGTTATAGTTGGAGTTGGTGTATTCGTTGGTGTTGGGGTTGGTGTTGGCGTACCTTCTAGTGTTGGAGTCGGTGCAGTAGTTGGAGTTGGTACTCCTGGTACTTCGTTTTGCATCTCCTCTTCATTACTTTTAGCAACACGATAAGCTACTGCCCCAAAACCTACTGCTAGTAAAATTACCATTGCAATTCCTATTATCATTCCTCGACTAGGACCTTGTCTTCTGCTTCTTCTAGATGTATGATATCTACCCATCTTCTACTGCCTCTCTATTTTCTAACTATACTCGTTTGTATCTGTTATTTTCCACAACAGAATTTATATTTCTTACCAGAACCACATGGACAAGGCTCATTACGTCCTACTTTCTTTTCCTTTACAATAGTACCAGACTTTTTCTGTTCTTTGTAAAGTTCTTTTCTTCTCTCTACAGAAAGTAAAGCATCCCACTGCGGTAATTCATATAACCAATTTGCTTTTGCCTCTACCATTTCTTTATAAAGAGTTTCAAGGTCAAAATGTAACGATACAACTGTATTTTCATCCATTGTATCAATTGGATTCTGAGTTACTAAACTTTCCTGAATACCATCTAAGAAACCTGTCATAATAAAAGTATCTGTTCCATATTTTTCTGCAAGTTCTTTTACTGTACCAGATACAATCTCATTTGGATTTGCTAAAAGCTGTTCATAAATTCCTTGTTCAATTGAAAAATAATTTGCCCAAAATAACTGACCCTCTTTTGAGTTCATATCTTTCCCATAGGCGATACTACGCCAATTTTCCAACATTGTCATAATTTTGTACTTCCTTTCGTTATTAAATAATTGCCCTTCTGTCACTACAGATTTCTACTGTAATCTCACTTGTATAAGATAACAGATTTTTAGCTCTCTGTAAATAGAATAAAATTTTTTACTTATACTTTTCTTCAATTTCCTTTGCAATTTGTTCTGGATTTTCACCCTTTTTCAAACGCTTATTAATTTTCCTCATTTCACTCATAGAAATTCCATTATTTCTGTGAGCCACTTCATACATTCTTAAAAATGCCCATATCACAACTGGAATTATAATTGTCATTACAACACTTGCCATAAACAACTGATTCGTTTCTGGCTTTGCAAGAACAGCGGAGATTGCTGTAATCAAATACATCAATACAATCAAACCAATCCCTATCCAAGCGATAATTCGTCTAACCATTTTGATTTTCCTCTTTCAACTTCTTTAGCCATTGTTGTTGTACTACCTCATACCCTTGCTCCGAACAACAATAAAATTTTGTTCCTTGTAAAGGCACTGGTAAGTAAGGTTGTCCGGAATAATGATTTTTAAATTCATGAGAATATTCATATCCAATCCCACGACCTAACTTTTGCCCTCCATTATAATGAGCATCTTGTAAATATGGTGGAATTGCATCTGTTTTTCTTTCTTTCACTACTTCTAGTGCAGCATCAATCGCACAAATAGCAGAATTACTCTTTGGAGCACACGCAACATAAGCAGCAGCCTGTGCTAGTACAATTCTAGCCTCTGGCATACCAAGCCTCTCCACTGCCAAAGCGGCACTCGTTGCTACTACTAACGCATTTGGGTCAGCATTCGATACATCCTCAGCGGCACAAATCATAATACGTCTTGCTATAAAAGCAACTTCTTCCCCTGCCTCTAACATCCTTGCCAAGTAATAAATAGCCGCATCAGGGTCAGAACCTCGCATACTTTTGATAAATGCTGAAATAGTATCGTAATGATTATCTCCATTTTTATCATACCGCAATACTCTTTTTTGTATGCACTCTCCTGCAATCTCTAATGTAATATGAATTTTTCCATCTTGAGAACGTTCTGTTGTCAAAACACCCAATTCAATCGCATTTAATGCTAAACGAGCATCTCCATTCGATACATCCGAAAGAAACTCTAATGCTTCTTCTGTAATTTCTACTTGATATGCCCCCAATCCTTTTTTTGTATCTGTAATAGCACGCAAAATCAAGCATTTAATATCTTCTTTTTCTAATGGTTTTAATTCAAAAACAATGGAACGAGAAATCAATGCACCATTTACTTCAAAATATGGATTTTCTGTTGTTGCACCAATTAAAATAACCGTTCCATCTTCTACAAAAGGTAATAAATAATCTTGCTGACTTCGATTAAAGCGATGGATTTCATCTACAAACAAAATCGTTTTTGTTCCATACATCGAAAAACGCTCTTTTGCCCCCTGTACCACTTCTTCCATATCCTTCTTTCCAGAAGAAGTAGCATTGATTTGAGTAAATTGTGCACTAGTTGTATTTGCAATGACCTTTGCTAATGTCGTCTTTCCTGTTCCACTTGGACCATAAAAAATAATAGAACTCAGCTTATCCGCTTTAATTGCTCGATAAAGCAACTTCCCTTTTCCTATAATATGTTGTTGCCCTACCACTTCCTCTAAAGAAGTTGGACGAAGTCTAGAAGCAAGCGGAGACTCTGTTTCCTTTTTCACTTCACTCATATAATCAAATAAATTCATACGGTTCCCTATTCTTCCTTAAAAGAGTAATACTTCTCCATTATTTTCTGCAAACCAAAGTTCTTCCTCTACAGAAATCTCTGCTCTTCCAGAAGTTGCTTCTGTTACTTTTTTGATTAAGCTTTCTTGCTCGGATGGTTTCACTAACACATAGGCTGTCACTACCTCTGTATAATCTGTAGAAAGCATCGTATAGCCTGCATTTGCTACCAAATATTGAATTTTTCCAATTCCATTATAATCCGTTACAATACGAATTTTCCTGCCAAACTGTTTTGTAATAATCGTACTATGTTCTAATCCTGCTTTTGTTGCTGCCTGATATGCCCGTACTAAACCACCTGTTCCAAGAAGTACGCCACCAAAGTATCTTGTCACAACAACACATACATTGTGAATTCCTTCATTTAACAAAACATCTAACATTGGCCTGCCCGCTGTCTTTTGTGGTTCTCCATCATCACTACAACGCTCTAATTCATTATTTAAGCCAATCGTATAAGCAGAACAATTGTGTCTTGCATCCCAATATTTCTTCTTAGTTGCTTCAATAAACTGTAATGCGGTTTCTTCCTCTTCACAAGGAATGACCGTTGCAATAAAACGAGACTTTTTTTCTACAATTTCACCCACACCGCCTTCATAGACGGTTTTATATTGTTTATCCAAACATAGTCCCCCTTGCTACTCAATACGATTCATTTCTGCATTATATTGAAAACCAGCAACAAATAAACGCTCTTGTAATTCTGCTTTATCTATATCCATATCTTCACACAATGCATCCAAACTATAATAAAAATCCCGAAGCTTTACATTTAAAAAGCTATATAGTATCATTGGGTCTTTTGGTAATTCCATCGTCTTCCTCCTCTTTTCTACATCATTTTTACACCAAGAAATAATTCTTGTTTGTCTACTATAACATAAAGCTACTTCTCTTTCAAGCATTCTAATTGCTTATATTTTGAAATTTTTGTCCATACTTTGAGATGAATGAATGCTTGAAATAATTTTATAATAAAATCTACACAGTCTTTCCATTGAATAACGATATAAAATTTGGTATAATCATACTAATTAAGAAATTCATAATAATTTGACAGAAAGGATAGCATATGGACTATAGTAAATCAGCAGTAAATAAAAAAATACGACAATTAAAAACGACCACAACAAGACTTTCTACTAAAGTTCGTGTATCTGCTTACCGTCTTTTTTTGGTATTGCTTGTCTTTCTAGCTAGTGCTGGAGTAATGGCAGCATTTGGTACACTTGAAGGTCTGATTGCTTCTGCACCAGATGTTAGTAACATCAATGTTGTTCCTACAGGCTATGCAACTAAATTTTATTATAGCGACGGAACACTTTCACAAACTTTAGTAGGTGCAGGTGGTAACCGTGAATACGTTACAATCGAAGAAATCCCAGAAGATGTGCAAAATGCGTTTCTTGCTATTGAAGACGAACGTTTCCGAGAGCATGATGGTATTGATGTACGAAGTATTTTCCGTGCATCTGTAGAACTTTTATCTACAGGCGAATTTGGTAGTGGTGGTAGTACCATTACACAACAGTTATTAAAAAATCAAGTATTTGGTGGTGGTAATGAATCCAATCCTATCAATAAAGTTGTTCGTAAAATCCAAGAACAATATCTTGCCATCCAATTAGAAAATACATTAGATAAAGATACGATTTTAGAATACTACTTAAATACTATCAATCTTGGTCAAGGTGCTTATGGTATTCAAATGGCATCTCGTACTTATTTCGGAAAAAATGTAAGTGAATTAACGATTTCAGAGGCAGCAGTGCTTGCTAGTATACCTCAATCACCAACAAATATGAATCCTGCGACAAATATGGAAAATAATTCAGAACGTCGAGATAATGTACTCTACAAAATGAAACAACTCGAATTTATTACACCAGAAGAATATGATATTGCTGTTGCCGATACCGAATCTGTTTATATGCGAATTTCTTCTTATGTAGAAGAAAATTCTGATGTTTCTTATTATAGTTATTTTACAGACGAAGTTATTAACCAACTCATGAATGACCTACAAACACAACTTGGTTGCAGTGCTTCCCAAGCTTCCTCTTTAATTTATACAGGTGGTTTACGAGTATATACAACACAAGACCGTCAAGTTCAACAAATTTGCGATACGGTAGTATCTAATCCAGATATGTACCCAGAAATTGGAAAAGGTTCTTACTATGATATTTCCTATGCTCTCTCTGTATTAAAAGAAGATGGAACAACGATTCATTATCAACTTGCAGACTTTATTAAATTCCATAATTCATTTAAAAACAATACAAAAGAAGTAACTGTCCGTATTAGTAGAGGTATGTACAATTTACTTTGTACTAACTTAGAATTTATGGAAAAAAGTGTTGATGCCTTTCGAGAAGCTATGGTTGCAGAAGGAGATAAAATACTTGGAGAAAAATTTACGCCTACTCTACAACCACAAATTTCTCTCTCTATTATGGATCAATCTTCTGGTGCAGTTGTTGCATTGGTTGGTGGTCGTGGAGAAAAAACTGGTAATCGTACTTTAAATCGTGCCACTTCTACGATTCGTCAGGTAGGTTCTACTTTTAAAGTATTAGCTTCTTTTTTACCTGCCCTTGATACAGGTGGTATGACATTAGTAACTCCAATTGATGATTCTCCATTTTACTACCCAGGTACTACAAAAGAAGTAAAAAACTGGTATAAGAAAACTCCTCCATTTTTAGGACTTTCCACGATTCGACGTGGTATTTCTTATTCTATGAATATTGTTGCCGTCAAAACATTACAAGCTGTTACTCCACAAGTTGGTTTTGATTATTTAAAGAAACTTGGTTTTACAACCTTAGTAGAATATCAAGTCAATGCAGATGGCTCTACCTATTCCGATATTAATCTTCCACTTGCTTTAGGTGGTTTAACAAATGGTGTTTCTAATATTGAAATGACTGCTGCTTTTGCTTCTATTGCCAATGGTGGTATTTACAATGAACCTTATTACTACACTAAAGTATTAGACCATAATGGAAATGTATTATTATCTCATGAAACAAACTCTAGACAAGTTATGAAAACTTCTACAGCATATCTTTTAACAAGTGCTATGCAAGATACAATTGTAGCAGGACTTGGTTCTACTACACAACCAGCCTTTGTTAGCTACAAAATGCCAATAGCTGGTAAAACAGGTACAACGACCAATAACGTAGACCGTTGGTTCTGTGGATATACCCCTTATTATACTTGCTCCATTTGGACAGGTTTTGACAATAACTATGAAGTTGAAAATTCCAAACATAACTACATCTGGCGTGATATTATGGAAATGATTCATAAAGAAAAACAACTTGCTTACAAAGAATTTCCTATGCCAGACTCTATTTTAACTGCAACTGTTTGTACCAAATCGGGTTTACTTGCCATTGATGGAGTTTGTAACGCTTATGAAGCAGGTTCTACTGTAACAACAGAATACTTTGCAAAAGGAACTGCACCTACGGCCTACTGTAACTGTCATGTAAAAGCAACGATTTGTTTAGAAACAGGATTACTAGCTTCTGACTATTGTACTAATGTAGAAGAACAAGTACTTTTAATTAAAAATGAACCTGTAATTTATATTCCAACAACAAAAGACCCTACGACAGCGGCACCAGCAGACCCTACCACTTCTTCTAAAAAGCAGTATTCCTACACTACTTCAGATACAAAATATATTCTTCCATCCGAATTTTGTGATGTGCATACTTTTGTAGAAGTATTTCCAATAGAACCAGATATGGAACCTATAAATCCTGACTTTACACAACCAACGCCAACACCAATTTCTGATGTTGTAGACCCATACTCTACCAGTGAAGGATTCCAATCACACTAAAAATGAGGCTGTTACAAAATAAATAAAAGGGCATGTTGTAAAATAAAGTCAATATAGCCAACGCCTTTGTTTTATTTCATATCTGGCAAGGACCGTTTAGAAACGGCAGTCCTTGGCGAGGTTTTTTCGAGCC
>CALAEX010000154.1 GCA_937891165.1 uncultured Lachnospiraceae bacterium
TGATTGTTTATGTGTGAAAGGTCCGTTTTAAAAATGACTTTTGACACCCACATCAAAATTATTAAAAAGATGACACATGTACATAATTGTTTTTCATATTATGAATTTTTAGCATGTGATGTTGTGCTTGGAGAAATGTATATTATAGAAATGACACTTTATTATCAATGGACAATTTCAATGTTATTATATATGTCATTATGATTGAAAAGTAGAAAAAAGAAATTATATGATAAAAATAGGTATATAAATTTTTAGTAAAATAAAAATTATAACAAACACGTAAAAAAGGAATAGAGGTAAGTGTACATGGATAAGGAAGAAGTTAGAATTAATGAACTTATTGCAGAATTGAGTGAGTGTAGAGAAGATGAACGTAATACACAAAATCAAATTCTTCAAGTTATTTCTGTTGTAGGTACAATTTTAGGAATTTTATTTACTGCGTCTTACTTGAATCCAGAGAATAGAGATCAAACAATTAAAATTTTTCAAAATATAGGTACAGGAGAATCAGATTATATAATAAAAGTTTATAACATCATTAATAATAATATTACATATACTAGAATTATGTTTTGGCTTGGATTACTGATATTTTGTACAGCTTTTTGTTATATTATTGTATTGGGAATAAGCAATATATTAAGATATTATTATATTCAGAATTTGGAAGATAGATTGTATGATTTGATTTCTGATGTAAAGGACAATAAAGATAGGGGTTCTTTTCTTCATTGGAATTCGTATATGGCACCAATTATTACACAAAATGTAAAGCATATTACTTCGTCACATACAGCTTTAAATTATATTTGTTATGTAGTTGCTGTGGCTAGTGCTATTTTATTTAGTATGGGTATAGTTATTTCATTATTTTTGGCAATTAAATCACGAACAAGATTTGATATTGAATTGATAAAATTTGTATTACTTTTTATGGGATTTAGCTTTTTATTGCTTTTGCGATTGACATATAGGGCAAGAGATGTTGCACAATTTGCATGGGATACAGCACATGAAAATCAGAAAATAAGATTACACAAATTAGAAGGAGAATTATATAAGAAATCAAGTTCATTTCAACATATATTGAAATATTTAATATATCCAAAAAAACAAGATCCACAAAAACCATTTTTAATAGTAATTGGATTTATATATTGTGTGTTTTGGAGTGGGATTGATATTCAATTAACTCATATTTTTAAACTTATTTTTTGTATGTTTATATTTGATTTTTTAGCTTATCAGGCAAGATATCAAATTAATGATATTCGAGGAATAGATGAGGATAAAGAAGTTGGTCGCAATGATAGATTGCTTTGTAAAGATATAAAAAATGAAGCTCATGTAATTAAAATTTCTTATAGTGTAGCTTTTTTGAAATTATTACTTGCTTTCCTAATTACAGTATTCTATGCGGATACTCTTAGAAATGCTTTATTAGTGAGTTTAATAATTTTATTTATTTCTACAATAATTTATGAAATTGCAAAAGACCGAAAATGGACATGGTTAGTATTTTTTTCTGTTGGAATGGGGTATCCTTTACGGTTTTTTGTGGGATTTTTTCCATTAGTTTCTATAGATAAGAATATTTTATTATGTCCACAAACTATCTGTTTTATACTACTATTGTGGTCATATGGTTCATTAGCATCTATATTGTCTTGGACGAATGAAGTAGCTAATCAAATGCAAAAATATAAAGATAAAGAAAATAGTTTTCCTAAAACTTATAAAAAGAAACATTTTCAAGATATTCAAGAAATTTTAATTTCAAGGTTTCAGATCGCACAAGAGCATAAAATAAAAGAGAAAGTTCTTCCATTACGAGAAAAGTGTAGACTACGAGACCCTTGGAATATGACACTTTTACTATGTTTTACTTTTTTAAATTTAGTAGTTTTTTTTGAACATATACCTAAAGAGTTATTATGTTTGGGGTGTTTTATTCATATAGTTTTTCTTTTAAATATTTGTGTTCAAGGTTGGAAAAAAATTATCTTGGTAGGATGTAGTTGTCTTTCTGTAGTAGGAAAAGTGATATGGTCAATATTCCTTTTAGGAAATTGTTTGACTTACTGTTTAATTTCTATATTAGAATTATTGATTATGATAACTTATTTTTTATTATCTTATCAACCACAATTTAAAAAAGTGAAATTAAAAGAAGGGTTTAATAAATGCAAAATAATAATTATGGTAAAAATATTAGGAGAAAGTGCAGTGAAACTTATAGAAAAGGAAAAGCAGAAGAAAAAGAAATAGTAGGGTAAAATTGATATTTATATTCTAAAAAAACATAAGTGCTTCAGAAAAGACGGTCTAGTTGGTTCTTTCTGAACTTTAGGTATTTAATAATTGCTTGAAATTGTGAATTGTTTATACTAAAACCATTACGCAATTTAAAACCTAGCAAAATACCCAAAGTTTAGAAAGAACCACATACTTTCCATACGCCTTTTTTTGATGCACTTACTTTCTTTTTTGGTTCAGTCGCACTTCTTCTGGAAGTTGGTCTGACCATGGTAAATAGTTATCTAATATCTCTGGTGCTTTCTCATGGGCATACCCTAGTTCAGGAAGTTCTGTCAGAAGATAATTCAAATATTCATACACATCTAAGTCGTTGGCTCTTGCACTTTCTACGATAGTATAAAGCACTGCATTTGCTGTTGCTCCTTTTGGGGTATCTGCAAACAACCATGCTTTTCTTCCAACGGCAAAAGGACGGATATGAGATTCGATTAAGTTATTGGATATCACTAATCGACCATCTTCTAAAAAGGTATGAAAACCTTCCTTATGATTTTTAGCATAGTTTAACGCCTTTGTTAAATTTTCATTCGTCGTTGGCATCTGACTTGTTTTTTCTACCCACGACCAAAAAGCATCGAGAAAGGCAGAGATACCATTCTGACGCTGTTCTTTTCTTTCTTCGTTGCTCAAATCTTTGAGCTTTTCTTCCATTTGAAACAGAAGATTAATATATTCTCGACCTTCAGCTCCCTTAGAACCTGGTAATTCTTTCCCTTGATTATCTAATGGAATACTATCTACAAAGTAACGACGAAGGTGGGCATAACACAAACTCAGTTTCACTTGCTCTATATTTTCATATCCTTGATAAGCATCGGTAATCAAGTAACCAGAAAATCCTTTCAGTAATTCTTCAGCTACACGTTTCGCACGACTTTTGGAATAATGAAAGAATGTCGCACGTATTTCTTCACAAGCAGCACTTTGCATCACCCAAACATAAGAATTACTACTGGCTTTTCGTCCTTCTTCTTTATTACATTGTATCGTGGTTTCATCCATATGCAATACACCACAAGAAAGCAAGGCTTGATGAATTCTATCATACAGTGGAGTGAGCCATTCTTCACTACATCGAATCACCCAATGTACCATATCGGCTCGTGGCAACACTAATCCCATACGATAGAAGTCATTCTCTTGGCGATGCAATGGTATTCCCATCGCAAACTTTTGATACATAATCCAAGATACTAAAGAATGGGTTGCTATTGAATGTGGAAGTACTTTTGCTGGAATCGCTGCTTTTTGAAAGTGTTCTTTTTCGGCACTTCCTTCTTTGATGCCACATTCTGTACATTTCGCTACTTGACGAACGACTTGAACCACACGTATTTTCGCAGGGATAAACTCTACTTCCGTACGCACGATTTGTTTTCCTATGATTTTTAAAGGAGCTCCACAGACAGAGCAAGTGTCATCTTCAGGAATCACATATTCTTCTATTACTTTTGGAATACCAGTAAGCAATTCTTCTCGAATCCCTGGTTGACGAGGGGTTCTTTTATAACTATGCACTGCCACTTTCTTTTGCTCTACCGATAATTGCTTTGCTAATTCCTGATTCGTTTCAAACAGACAAAGTTGTCCTTCGGTTACTTCGCTAGAACGTCCAAACAGTTTCTTTCTTGCATGAAGAAGTGCTTGTATCATATTTTCTATTTGAATATCCTTTTTGCGAAGCAATTCGTCTTTCTTTTCTAATTCTACTTGCTGTTTTTCTATTTTGATTTGTTGCTTTTCTAATTCTAATTTTTGTTGTTCTACGAGTGCTCGAAGTTGTTGTAATTCTTCTAATTCTGTCATGTGTCTTCCCTTTACTTTCCTGTGTTTGAAGTGCTTTTATTGTACCATATTTTTCACTTTTTTACCACAAAAAGAAAGCAAAAGAACAGCGAAAAAGTGCCGAATTTCTCGCACTTTCTTGCTGTTTTTTCGTCATTTTTTTACCTTAATAACAGAACTTTTTACTGGACATAACAACGGAATGATGGGCTTTTTTCTGCTCGATTTCTAAGCCTTCTAAGAGCCATTCTACTTGTTGTTTGGTAATCAATTTCACTTCTTCTTGTTTCGATGGCCATTGAAATTTCATCTCATCCAATAGCTTTTTCTGTGCTAAAATAAATCCATTCCTGTCATAACGTAATACTTTAATGGCATTTCGTTTTTTATTACAAAATAAGAACACACAATCTTGTTGAAACGGGT
>CALAEX010000155.1 GCA_937891165.1 uncultured Lachnospiraceae bacterium
AGGGATAAGTCCCTCTGTCGGTGACAGGGTAACTGTCAGCGGCGGAGTAATCTCCGAAATCGGAGAGAGGAAAAATTATCTCATCAGACCACCTCTTGCTAATCTTGACCAGCTTATTTTTATTGTATCAACAGTTAGTCCCAGTCCAAATTATCTCATACTTGACAAGTTTATAGCAATTGCGGAATACAAGGGCATTGAGCCTGTTGTAGTTATCACAAAGACTGATTTAGGCGACAGCAGCGATTTGCAGGCTGTTTACGGCGGCATTGGCATTAAGGTAATGGAAGTTGACTATTCCGATGAAAGCTCCATAGAAGCCGTCAGAGAGGTTCTCAGAGGCAAAATAAGTGCCTTTACGGGAAATTCGGGAGCAGGCAAGTCAACGCTGCTCAATGCGGTGGATTCAACGCTGAATATTCCCACAGGGGAAATCAGCAAAAAACTTGGCAGAGGACGTCATACAACACGTCACGCTGAACTTTATAAGCTTAAAGGCGGCGGATATATAGCCGATACCCCCGGATTTTCCACCTTTGAAACGGCTCGCTATGACATAATCCGCAAGGAGGAACTGGCTGGCTGTTTCCGTGAATTTGAGGGAATTACCGACAATTGCCGATTCCGTGACTGCTCCCATACCTGTGAAAAGGGCTGTGCTGTCCTTGAAGCGGTTGAAGCTGGGGAAATCCCGAAAATTCGCCACGAAAGCTATTGTGCAATGTATGAGGAAGCAAAACAGCTCAAGGAGTGGGAGTTGAAATGAGTATCTGCGCTATTTTTGCAGGGGGCAGAATAAGCAGCACGGATTTTATAAATCCCCGTGAAATCCGAGAAAAAAGCGGACTTATAATATGTGCCGACAGCGGATTACGCATAGCCGAGAGCCTTGGAATTGTCCCCGATTTAATCGTTGGTGATTTCGATTCCTATACGGGGGAATTGCCCGAGGATGTGGAAATTCACCGAAGTATTCCCGAAAAGGACGATACCGACACCATTTTAGCGGTGAGGATTGCCCTTGAAAGAGGATACAGGGAAATTCAGCTGTATGGCGGACTTGGGGCGAGATTTGACCACAGTTTTGCCAATATTCAGACGCTGATTTTCGCCTATGAAAAGGGCTGTGAAATGACAATCTGTGACGCTGATAATGTGCTTACCCTCCGAGGAACAGGGGAGTATGAGTTCACCTGTAAAAACGACTGGTATTTCTCGATTTTTGCCTTGACGGAAAAGGCTGAAATCGGGGAACTTAAAGGGGTAAAATATCCCCTTGAAGCCTATGAAATGACAATGGGCTACCCTATCGGTGTAAGCAACGAAATAACGGCAGATAAAGCGTATCTGCGGATTAATTCGGGAATTGTTCTTGTAATTGAATCAAAAAAATAACGAGTGGCGGTTAAGGTAATGATTGTATAGAAATATGATAAAGCCGTTTTTGATGTTTAGTCAAAAGCGGCTTTGCATTGTTTATAATGATATCTTAATTGATTGATAAATAGAATTTGGAGAAATAGAAAAATTGTATCGTGAGGGAGAACTATGCTTAATATAAGACCATATCGAAGAAACGATAGCAAAAAAATAGCAAATTGGTGTAAGGAAAAGATAGCATTTTATAAATGGAGTGAGGGACGGTTAGGAGAATTTCCAGTTTCGCCTGATCGAATTGAACAAGCTGTTTCTGGAAGAATAGATAATGAACGATATTTTCCATTTACAGCATTCGATGAAACTGGTGTTGTAGGATTTTTTACTCTTCGTCAACCGTATGATAAGGTCGATGAATTAAGCTTCGGTTATGTAATTCTTAGTCCTCATGCAAGGAGAAAAGGTTATGGAAAGCAAATGTTGAAGTTAGGCATAAAATTTGCATTTGAATTATATGGGGCTTCAAAAGTCCTATTAGAAGTTTTTGAAAACAATCAAAACGCTTATTATTGTTATAAATCAATTGGATTCAAAGAAAACGGTAATACTACCATTTATAATTTGTGTGGCGAAAAATGGAAAAGCTCTGTGAGCTTTACGAAGCAGCCCTGGATGCCGAACGCGCCAGAAATGCGAAACTGGAGCGTAAGCTCCGCAGCCTGAGCTCCGGGAAATCTGAGGCACAGGAAACTCGGGAGCAGCTTAGGGCTGCTTCTGCCAAACCGGAAATTTCTGTTTCTTCTGTTACTGCTTGACTCATTATTTCAGATTTAGGACCTGCAATTTTTTCTTTTGGTTTTACAATTAATTATAATAACTTTCAATAATTATTCTCGTTCTGTTCCCCAGAAAAAGAGTGCTACTGTTCCTGGACCTGTATGACTTCCTATCGTTGTTCCAATGTGATTGATTTCCACTTTCCCTTTTAACTTTGGAAAACGCTGTTCAATTAAATTGGCAACTGCTTTTGCATCTTCATAGCAAGCCGATTGGGAAATATAACATTTCTCACCATAATTTGCTCCATCCTGTGCATACAATTCCATCTGCTTTACAATCGCTTCGATTACTTTTTTCTTCGTTCTAATTTTAAATTTTGGAATCAATTGCCCCATCTGATTCATATGTAACAATGGACAAATATCTAAAATATTTCCTACAAATCCTGCTGTTTTTGAAACTCTTCCACCTTTAACATAGAATGTCAAATCAGTAGAAAAGAACCAAGCATGAAGTTTTAACTTATTCTCTTCTGCCCAATCTCTTACTTCGTCTATTGTTTTCCCTTCATCTCTTAAATCTGCCAATTTATCCATCAATAATCCATAGCCAGAAGATGCCCCTAAAGAATCTACAATATAAATTTTTCTATTTGGATACTTTTCTTGTAATGTTTCTTGTGCAATCAATGCAGAATTCAATACCCCTGAAATACCAGACGATAAACATACATGTAAAATATCTTTTCCTTGCTGTAAAAATGGTTCAAAATATTCTTCAAATTCACTTGCATTGATTTGTGAAGTCTTTGTCTCTCCACCTTGCGACATCGCACGATAAAAATCCTCAAAAGACATCGTTTCTCCTAAATCATCCCTATACTCTACTCCATTTAATTCATAATGAAAACAAATATAAGAAATATCTCTCTTTAAAAAATGTGTTCTGTCTAAATCTGCTGTAGAACAGCAACTAATAATATAACTCTCCATACAATTCTCCATTCTTTCCTTTTTATATAAATTCAAAAACTTTACTATGTAGTATTCATTACTATATTATAAGGTACTTATTTTTATTTGTAAAGATAATATACTAAAATTTATTCTATTTTTCTTAAAATATGTTGATATTCCCTTCATATCGTTTGCTTTAGCCAAAGCCTCTCTCTTTGTAGATACTGTAAAGGACCGTAAAGAAACGGCAGTCCTTGGCGAGGTTTTCTCGAGCCTAGTACTGCTCCGTTTCGTCCCGAGCGAAAGCGTGTCCGAACAGTATCTACAAAGAGAAGGCTAATTTACATATATAATATGTAAAGCGGACTCTTAAAATCCGCTTTTTACATCTTCAATGCTCTAACATATTTTCTATAAATATCCCATATCCTCTCGTTGGGTCATTAACTAAAACGTGTGTTACTGCTCCTATTAACTTCCCATTTTGTATAATAGGGCTTCCACTCATGCCTTGTACAATTCCTCCTGTTTTTTGCAACAATTCTTCATCTGTAATTTTTATCAATAGCCCTTTATTATCATTTGTTCTTCCAAGTTCAATTTTTTCAATTTCAATTTCATATTCTTTTACTTTTTCATCTACTTCACATAAAATTGAAGCTTTTCCTACAACAATATCTTGTTTCAATGCAATTGGTATTATTTCATTTCCCCCTATTGCACCTAACTTTATTTGTCCATAAATTCCTTGTGAAGAATTTTCTGTAATTTCTCCAATTAAACTAACTCCTGATTGTCTTATAATACCTATCAATTCTCCTGGTGTTCCATTTTTTCCTTTTACTATGCTTAGTACCTCCGCATCATACAATTTTCCTGTTTGCACTTTCATTAAAAGTCCTGTATCTATATCTGTAATTCCATGTCCTAATGCTCCAAACTTTCCATTTGTTGTGATAAAAGTAATTGTTCCAATGCCTTGTGCATCTGTTCTAATCCAAGCACCAATTTTATACTTTCCTAAATAATCTTTTACTGGTTGAATATCTATTGTTATTTGTTGTTCTCCTCGTTTTACTGTTAAATGAAGTATATCTTTTCCTATTGCATTGATTAAATCTTTTCTAGTAATATTTTTCTTTCCGTTAATTCCTACAATATAATCTCCACTTTTTAGTAACCCTTTGGCTGGTCCAACACTACTGCCATCTTCTAATACAACATCTCCTGTTCCAAGCACTAAAATTCCATCCGTTTCTACTTGTAATCCAATGACAGAACCGCCTGGCATCACTTCTAATGTTTCAATTATCTCTAACGAAATATCTTTAATTGGTAAAATTCCAAATAATTTTAATTGTATTTCATATTCTCCAAGTGCTTTAGAACTTACCGAAAAAGGGGTAGATAAATCAATATCAATTTCTTCTTTGGATAAAGGTTCTTGATTGACATAAAGAACCCCTTTTGCATCTTCATTGAAAATACTTGCTTCCATAGGAACAGAGAAATCAAATTCCTCCTCCTGCCCCACTAAAAGCTTTATCTCAGAAGGTACATTGACTTTCATCCAGTAGTAACCATACCCAAATACTATCATTGCATTTACCAATAAGGCAAATAGCAAGTACCTTCTCCTTTGCTTTTTTTGCAGCAGATGTTTCATCATTGATTCTCTCCCTACATTTTTTTAATTAAAATTCTTTTTTAGTATGAGAGAAATCCTTAAAAAAAATCCTTCCCAATCTTCCCATCCAAAATTTTTTTAAAATAATAGATAGTATAAATAAAAGTCTTATTCCATTTGATATCTAAAAAAAACATTTTGCTACTAGCAAAAGTATGTCCTAAAAGATAGCAAATAAAATAAGACTTCTCGTTTTAATATTTTTTTAAATTTTCTGCTAATTGTTTCATTTCTTTTGCATTTTCTACTACTGCAGTTGTAATTTCTACACCGCCTAGCATTCTTGCAAGTTCTGTATAAATATCTTCTTTAGAAAGTTCTCTAACACCTGTTTTTGTTCTTCCTTGTTCTACTTTTTTCTCAATCAAAAAATGAGCATCTGCCATCGCAGCAATTTGAGATAAATGAGTAATACAAAGAATTTGATGACTAGCTCCGATTTGTGCCATTTTTTCTGACACTTTTTGAGCAGTTCTTCCACTAATACCAGTATCAATTTCATCAAAAATTAAAGTAGGAATTTCATCTTGGTCTGCTAATACAGATTTCATTGCCAACATAATTCTTGATAACTCACCACCGGATGCTACTTTTGTCAATGGTTTTAATGGTTCTCCTGAATTTAAAGAAATCATAAACTCACAAGAATCATACCCATTTGCTGTAAATTGTTCTAACAATTCAAATGGCATTTCAAACTGTACATCAGGAAAATTCAAATCTAATAATGCTTGTTTCATTTTTTTCGTCATTTGCTCTGCTGCCGACTTTCTAATATCAGAAATCTGCCTGCAAAGAACAAGACACTGTCTATTTGCACTTTCATATTTTTTTTGAAGTGTTGCTAAATATTCCTCATAGTGCATATATCTATCTAATTTCTCATTACATACTTCTTGAAATTCTAATATTTTTTGAATCGTGCCACCATATTTTCCTTTTAACTGATTCAAAACATCAATACGTTGTTCTACCTCTACAAACCGTTCTCTCGAATCTTCCATATTGAACACATAATCTTCGGCTCTACTATTAAATTCTGATAAAATATCTTGTACACTATTTAACAATTCTTCTAATTCTTGTAATACAATATCGTACTCCGAGACTTTAGAAAGATACCGTTGTGCTCTAGAAACTTGTTCTTCTGCTGTACCATCTTGTGCATTTTTAGTAAAACGAAGTGCTGTTGACATTGCTTCTATAATCTGTCTGCTATTGGAAAGAATCTTATATTCTTCTTCCAATTCCACATCTTCTCCTACTCGCAACCTTGCTGTTTCAATTTCTTCTACTGCAAAAGTAAGATAAGCCATTTCTCTATTTCGTTCTTCCTCATCTAATGTAGCTAGGGAAAGTTCTTCTTTTACTTTTTTCCATTCTTGGTACGCTTCCACCAACTGCTTTGGAAGCGTACCAAGTAACTCTTTTGCAAACCTATCTAAAAATTTTAAATGAGAAGCCTTCTGCAATAAGGAATGATGTTCTTGTTGTCCATGAATATCAATTAAATATCCCGCAATTTCTTTTAAAATTGCTGTTGTTACAGTTTCTCCATTAATTTTGCAAACAGACCTTCCACTTGACATAATCTTTCTAGAAAGTACCAACACGCCATCTTCTAGATAAATTTCTTTCTCTTTTAATGCTTCTACTACTAATGGTTTCAATTGACTAAAGCTAAGTTCTACGAATGCATACTCTGCCCCCTGACGAATCATATCTTTAGATATTTTACCACCAATTGCTGTATTTACAGAATCTATTAAAATAGATTTTCCTGCACCTGTTTCACCTGTCATAATATTTAAATGTTGTTTAAATTCAACTTCTATTTCATCAATAATTGCAAAATTTTTTACATGAAGACTTTGTAACACGAAAAGGCATTCTCCCTTCTTATTCTTATCGAACTACTTTTACTTTACAACTTAAAGTTCGCCCATTGATAGTGGCTGTCACTTTTGTTGTACCAATCTTTCTTGCTGTAATTACACCATTATTGACCTCACAAATCGTAGGGTCATCCACTTCCCAACGTACTGTTCCCACAGCTCCGTCTACGGTAAGCTTAGAAAACTTTGTATAAATTGGAACTTCTATGCTTGTTCTACTAAGTCCTAATACAGTAACCTCCACTGTTGCTGTCTTTCCAGAACTTGTCATAACAGTAATTGTTGCTACTCCTGTTGTATGAGCTGTAATTGTACCTGAACTATCTACAGAAGCCACTGCTTGATTATTAGAAGTCCACATTTTTGTATCTGTTGTATTATATGGCTTCATAGAAATTGTAACTTGTTTCTTTTCCCCTGGTGCTAATACAATTTCTTTATCAGAAACTGTCACACCTGTAGAAGCCACAGGAGTTGTAACAGTAACATAACAAATCGCATACTTTCCGCTATTATCTCTGGCCTCTGCACGAATAATGACAGAGCCTGCATTTAATGCGGTTAAAACACCATCTTCATCTACCACTGCTACCGACTCATCACTAGAAGAAAAAATAGCTGTTTGATAGGATGCATTGGATGGTTGAATCGTTGATTTCAAAGAAATCGTTTCTCCTTGTAATAGGCTCAACGTAGTATAATTTAATTTAATCGAAGTAACTTCACGAATGACTCTTACTTCACAAGTTGCAAATGCACCTGAACCATCTGCTGCGTCTGCATAAATAGTTGCATAACCATATTCTATACCTGTAATCTTTCCGTTTTCATCTACCTCACAAACAGATTCATCAGAAGAACTCCATTCTATTTCTGTATTTGTTGCTGTACCATGATTAGAAATCGTAGCTGTCAATGCATGTGTCTTTCCAACACCAAGGCGATACGTTTCTTCACTCATTGTAATCTCTATTACTGGCTCTATCACAGTAACTAAACAAAAGGCACGATATCCACCATCTACAGATTCACAAGTAATCACAGAAGTACCACCAGAAATAGCAATTACCTCGCCATCCTCATCAATCTCTGCTACATCTTCATTACTACTCGACCATACAACTTTCATATTAGAAGGCTTGGTTGGCTTAAATATAGGGTCTATCACAAAAGTTTCATCAACATCCAATACAATTTCTGTTGGGTCTAATTCCAAAGAAAGCACTGGGTCTAAAATGGTAACCGTACAAAAAGAAGTTACACCACTTTGGGTTTTTACCATAACTGTTGTTGTACCTGCTGCACGAGCAGTAATACGACCTGTCGTAGAAACGGTTGCAATACTTGGATTTAAAGATTCCCAAATCAAAGAAGCTTCTGTACTATTCGCAGGAGTAACTGTAACCTTCATATCAAAAAACTGACCCACATTTAAAGAAATATTGGTATACGTCATTTTAACGCCAGTTGCTTCCTGTTTTACTGTAACTGTACAAAGGTCATAATAAGCACTTTCTTCTGTCATTACCATAACCTGTGTCGTACCAGGTCCTTTCGCCACTAACATACCTGTGTCATCTACTGTGACGATGGAAGTATTAAAAGAAGTCCAATGTACACTTTTATTTGTTGCATTAGCTGGTAATACCGTATAAGATAATCTTCTTGTTCCTCCTGTATACAATTCCACCATATGGTCATCTAACTCAACTCCAGAAACAGCACTTCTAATATTAAAAACACAATATGCAATTAATGCTGGATTATCTTCGGATTGTACCGAAATCGTCACTGTACCTGAAGCTTTAAAGGTTACTTTACCCTTACTATCTACCGTTGCTAATGATGTATTTTGAGAAGCCCAAATAAGATTAGAATTCGTTGTATTTGCAGGAATTAATTCCGCATACAATTGATATGTCTTATCTGATAAATTTACTGTTTTTGAAGTTTCAGACAATTTAATTCCTTCTGCTGCTTGCAAAACAATAACCTTACAATAAGATACTACTACATTTTCTGAATTTAATGCAGTTAAAACTGCTGTTCCACCTGATTTTGCAAGAATGGTTGCTGTTAACTCTGTTTTATCTATAATGTCAAAAATACTAGTATCCGAACTTATCCAAGTAAGCTTTGTACCTTCAATTCCTTCTGGTTTTACGGTTGCTTTAATTACTTGATATTCTCCCATTGCAAGTTCTACCTTACTATGACTTAAATTAATTTGTGTCACGGCTGGTTGAATGATAATGCTACAAGAAATCGATTTTTCTACTCCATCAACTACCTGAGATGCAATAATTTGCACTGCTTTTGTACCTGTTGCTTTTTTCGCAGTAACTAAACCATTTGAATCTACGGTTGCTAAACTCGTATCTGTCGATTTCCAAGTAACAGGAACGGTTCTATCTGTTACATTTGCTACTAATTGATACGTTGTACCTGTATACATTGTAATATTGGTTACATTTAAAGAAATCGCATCAATAATATGAAACGTATAAGTTACTTCTTTATCTCGATTGACAAAATCTCCCGGTGCATAAATACTTTCTGAAGAAGTCGATTTATATTTTACTAAAAACTCTACCATTCCATTATTTAAAGTCTTAACAACACCTGTATTTGTATCCAAACTTGCATAAAGACGACCATTTACATTATCTTTATACTCAATTCCTATCAAATCGATAAATCGGTCCGCAGGAATATTACAGTTATCTAAAATACTATAACTATCTCCAATATTCATATACTTTGCAGTATCTTTTAAATTAACACCTACTACAATATTAAATTGTACTTTATTCCATGCTTTATCTGCATATTTTTTGTCACTTGAAGAATATCCTGTCACTCGATAAGTACCTGCTTTTACTCCAGAAAAATAAATATTTCCATCAGTTGTACTAATTTCATATGTCATCAAGGAAGTATCTTTTTGGGTAATTTTTGTTTCTTTTTTCTTTGTTCCATCATATGTAATCGCATAAATTTCCCATGTCATATTCGCGGCTGGTCTACCATTGGTAAACAAAGTAAAACTTTCACTTACAAAGCTTTCTTGTGATGTGGCTGGAATATTGATTTCCGACGTATATTTACCATCTTGTGTAGCACTTCCTGTTGGTGCAACAATAACCGTAAATTTCTCACTCATGTTTCCTGTCAATGTTTTTAATTCAACGGTAGTAATACCTGCACCTTTTGGGCTAATGGTTCCTGTCGCTTCATCTACAACAATAACACCATCATTTCTCCAATTCCATGCCATTAAAGCACCATTTACATTTTTATTTTCTACATTTTTTAATTTTAATTGATAATCTTTCCCATCTTTAAAGACTAATACTTTTTCATTAGAAACCGATTCCCAATTGATTTCTGATGTATCGATTGTTAATTGTACTTCTACATTACAAGTAAAGGTATAATTGACACCTTTATCATTAACTACTACTTGTATGGCTGTAGCACCCGGTGCAATTGCCGTAATCATAACATTATATCCCGAATAGCCATTTTGTTGTCTTGTTTCTACTTTTGCAATTTTATCATCGGTATGCACGGATGTAATTTTAACATTTTCATCAAAACCAACGATTTTATCATCATCATCTACTTTTGTTAAAAAGAATGTTGTAGAATTCGTAATTTTTATCGTTTGACCTGCTTCAATAATTTTATTTGTTTCATCTGGGTCATAGAATACAAATCGACCATCTGATGTTACTGCACCATTAGCCGCACTTGCTTTACGCACTGTTGAATCACAATACTCTTGTAAACTTTCTAATAGCAACGGTTCTTTTACTTTATTTTCTTCTTCAGAATCATTAGCAACTTCTACCCAATCTGTCATTGTAACCGCAGAAGTTCCCATATCTATATAAGAATTTCCTGCCATTAAACATACTGCCATTAAAAACCCAATTGCCTGTTTTATCTTTTTCCTCATGTCAAAAACCCTCTTTCCATAGCATTTTTCCAAGCTTTTTCTCTATCTTCTGTACTTTTATACTAGGTATGTAACTGCTCTCTTTTTTATATATCGTCCAAAACACAAAAAATCATTAGAAAAAACTCCAAAACCCTGCTCTTATCTTATCTATTATTATTGGCAAATATGTGTCATTTTTCCTCTCTAGGTACTTTTTCCCTTGAAAAACTATGCTACATAAAAATAAAGGGGATGTTGTAAAATAAATAAATGTCTTGTTTTTCTTGATATCTTCTAGGACACGCTCTCGCTCGTGGCGAAACGGAACAGTACTAGGCTCGAAAAAACCTCGCCAAGGACTGCCGTTTCTAAACGGTCCTCGCCAGATATCAAGAAAAACAAGACATTCACCTTAAATTAATTCTGTTTTGCAACATCCTACCTTATTTATTCATCCCAATTATGATATACTTGCTGAACATCATCATCTTCATCCAATAAGTCCAAAATCTTGTTCATACTTTTAATATCATTTTCATCTGTTAATGTACCCCATGTTTGAGGAATCATGGTTACTTCTGCGGAAACTGTCACAATCTTTGCTTCTTCTAATGCTTCAAATACAGCAGAGAATGCTTCTGGGTCTGTAATAATTTCATAGCTGTCTTCTTCTTCTGCAAAATCTTCTGCTCCTGCTTCTAGGGCTAACATCATCAAATCATCTGCATCCATATCACATTCTTCTTTATCAATAATAATCTGACCTTTTTTATCAAACATAAAGGATACACAACCTTGTGTACCTACATTACCATTTCCTTTTGTAAAAGCATTTCTAACATTTGCAGCTGTTCTATTCTTATTATCTGTTAATGCATCTACAATAATAGCAATACCACTTGGACCATAACCTTCATAAGAAACAAATTCATAACTTACATTATTTCCTTCACCAGCAGCCTTTTTAATACTACGGTCAATCGTATCATTTGGCATATTATTTGCCTTAGCCTTTGCAACAATATCTTTTAACTTACTATTGTTATTGACATCAGGACCGCCTTCTTTTACAGCAACAGCAATTTCACGACCAATTCTTGTAAAAATCTTACCCTTTGCTGCATCATTTTTTTCTTTTTTATGCTTAATATTCGCAAACTTGGAATGTCCAGACATTTTTCTATCTCCTGTTCTATTAAAAATCTTATTATGCACCTTTTGTATCAATACTTTGCATAACACTTTCGCTATTATACCATAATCTGTATCACTTGTCAAAAATTCTTATCAAACTTGATAAATTAACTTCTCTAGCTCCTCCATTACTTTTTGAGTTTCCTCATTTGTCCGAATGGCACACATAATCGTATCGTCTCCTGCAATACATCCAACAACAGACTCTAATTCTAAAGAATCCAATGCCGCTGCTGCTGCCATTGCCATCCCTGAAACTGTCTTAATTACTAAAATATTTTGTGCTTTATCCATAGACACAAAAGCGTCTCGAAGCACTCGAACTAATTTTCTATTTTGTATCAAATCTTCTCCTTGATGAACCACATATTTGAACCGACCCAATTTCGTTGGAACTTTTGTTAATTTTAACTCTTTGATATCTCTAGAAATGGTTGCCTGCGTTACAACAAATCCTGCTTCTTGTAAATACTCCACCAATTCCTCTTGTGTTTCTACATCATATTTTTTTATAATTTCTTCATCTTTTTCTATAACTTTTTCATCGACAGGCTTTCCAGTTAGTTTTTCTATAATTAAAAACATAAGATGACCACCATCAAGAGCTGGTATTGGTAATATATTTAAAATATCTATTTTAGTTGTCTTTATATTAGGTGCTGCTTTTCTGATAACATTCTTAATCTTTTATCATATACTTGACAAGCAAGTCGATAA
>CALAEX010000156.1 GCA_937891165.1 uncultured Lachnospiraceae bacterium
CCTTATGGACGAACCTCTCTCCAACTTGGATGCAAAGCTCAGAGTACAGATGCGTATCGAGATTTCTAAATTACATCAGAGATTACAGTCTACTATCATCTACGTAACACATGACCAGACAGAGGCTATGACTCTTGGTACAAGAATTATCGTTATGAAAGATGGTATCGTTCAGCAGGTTGATACACCTCAGAACTTATATGACAGACCAGTGAACCTTTTCGTAGCAGGTTTCATGGGCTCTCCTCAGATGAACTTTATTAAGTCTAAAGTTGTAAAAGAAGGAAATGAAATTTCTCTTCACTTTGCTGAACGTTCTATTAAGCTTCCAGAAGCAAGAGGCAAGAAGTTAATCGAAGGCGGTTATGTTGGTAAAGAAGTTATCCTTGGTATTCGTCCAGAAGATATTAAGGATGAGCAGGTATTTATTCAGACATCTAAGGACAGTGCATTTGATGCAACCGTAAGAGTTTACGAATTACTCGGTGCAGAAGTATTCTTATACTTCACAATTGCTGATAGCGTAGATATTACAGCAAGAGTAAATCCTCGTACAACTGCAAGACCTGGTGATACTATCCAGATTGCTATGGACCTTTCCAAGATTCACATCTTCGACAAGGAAACAGAAAAAGTTATTACTCACTAATTATGATAGAGCAAATAGGGTACTCAATGAGTACCCTATTTTTTTCAAAAATATATGAAATTTTATCATATATAAAATGTATAAGGAGGGATATAAGATGTACAAAAAAGTAAAAAAAGTACTATGTAGTTGTATCGCAGGAACAATGATATTTACTTCTGTATTCAGTCATGGCACTATGTTACAAAGTGCTTATGCAGCAGAAACAACTATCGCAATGGATGCTACTACTAGAGCAGAAATTGAAGCCAGTTTGTATGACTTTGAGTATTATTCTATGGCGAATGAAGATGTTGCAGTTGCTTTAGAATATGATGAACAAAAGATGTACGAGCATTGGCTCAATTTTGGTATGGCAGAGGGTAGAAATGCTTCGATGGTATTTAATGCAAAATATTATTTAGAAGTAAATCCATCGGTAAAGGCAGTTATTGGTAGTGATTATGTAGCCGCTTATGAACATTTTGTAAACACAGGGTTATTACAAGGTTTGGAATCTAGTCCTGTCTTTAGTGTGAAGTATTATTTACAGGCAAATCAAGATGTTGCTGGGGTTTTTGGCAGTGATTATGTGAAAGCAGCCAATCATTTCAATCAAAATGCATTAGCTGAAGGTAGAAGTGGTAGTGGAAATTTTGACTACACCGTATATAAAGATTGTAATACGGATGTAGAAGATTTATATGGAGATGAAATCAAAGGTTATTATATCCACTATATCAATCATGGACGAGCAGAAGGTAGAACTGCTGGTCTTGGAACAAGTGGTGATAATGGAAATGCAGGTGGTAGTACTGAAATTGATGAAACGGCGGTATCCTATCGTATTTTTGATGCAGAATTTTACTTGAAAAAATATCCAGAATTAAGACAAAGCATAGGAACAGAAAAGAATGCACTCTATAGTTACTGGATGGAAGAAGGAATTGCTTTAGGACAAAGTGCAAGTCCAATTTTTGACCCACAAGAATATTTAACGATTAATACCGATGTAGCAGAAGTATTAGGTAAAGATTATGAAGCAGCTACGAATCATTTCTTAAATTATGGTATTTATGAAGGAAGAAGCGGAAATAGAGAGTTTGACTATACCGTGTATAAGTATTGTAATACGGATGTCGTAGAAGTATTTGGAGATGATATTGTGGGTTATTATTTTCATTATGTACATTATGGACGAGCAGAGAATCGAACCGCAACATTAGTAAGTAGTAAACCAACAGCGACGCCAACACCAATTACAACAGTAATACCAACAGTGACACCAACACCAATAGTGACAGTAACGCCAACAGTGACACCAACACCAATAGTGACAGTAACACCAACGCCGACACCATTTCCAAGTCAAGGTTGGGAAGAATCCGGACGAGATTATAGTGCCAAATATAATAAAGATGGAGTTTTGATTGAGTATACACGCTATTATTATTATAAGGACAGTGACCTTTTATCAAGTTATGATGTGACAAAGTATAATGATGATGGGAAAAAAATAGAGTATACAAGATATGAAGCAGATGGTACGGTTTATTATACAGAAATAACAACATATCATAGCAATGGTGAAAAAAAGAGTGAAGAAGCAAACTTTGAAAATAATCGTCCAAAGTATAAGTATCAGTATAATGAGAGTGGAATTCGTATAGAAGCTATAGAATATACTTATAATTATGAGAATAGTTTGAAGTATTATATGATAACAAAATATAATGATATTGGAAATGAAATCGAATATATACAGTATAATCCAGATGGAACTAAAAAATATACTTCTGTGACAGAATATTATGATAATGGTGCAAAAAAGAAAGAAGATATAGAAGAAGTATTGGAAAGTGGTAATAAAGGGAAGACTTATCATTACAATCAAAATGGAGAGTTAATGGAAGAAATTCATTATTTTTATGATAAAGACCATAATTTAACTTCCTCTAGAGTATATAATCAAAATGGCAAAGAAATAAAGTATACAAAATATAATACAGATGGCACAGTGAATCAGTATACAGTAAGAGAGTATTATAGTGATAATGAAACATTGAAACAGACATCTATATATTATGGAAGCGGAACAGACCGTCCAAGTTATATTGAAAAATATAACGAAGCGGGTGTTCGTATAGAGTATACGAATTATTATTATAATAGTGATGATACTTTGAACTATTATTCTACTTATGAGTATGAATATAATGATACTGGTAATATAACAAAATTTACGAATTATAATGCGGATGGCACAGTGGATTTCTATGTAGTAAGTGAGTATTATAAGGATAATAAAACGTTGAAACAAAAATCTCGTTATTATGGAAGTGGAACAGAGCGACCAGATTACATTGAAAAATATAACGAAACAGGTGTTAAGGTAGAAGAAACGAAATATTCTTATAATAGTGATAATAGCTTGAAGTATTATTCTACTTCGGAATATAATGATAATCGTAAACAAACGAAGTATACAGAATATAATCCGGATGGCACAGTGAAGAGTTATAGATTGTATGAGTATTACAATGATAATGAGACATTGAAACAGCAATCTGCTTATTATGGAAGTGGAACAAACCGACCAGATTACATTTACAAATATAACGAGACGAGTGTTCGAATAGAGTATACGAAATATTATTATAATAGTGATAATAGCTTGAATTATTATGTTACTTATGAATATAACAATAATGGTAAAGAAATAAAATATATAAAATATAATGCAGATGGCACAGTAAATCAGTATACTGTAAAAGAGTATTATGATGATAATGAAACATTGAAACAGCAATCTGCTTATTATGGAAGTGGAACAGGTAGACCAGATTATATTTACAAATATAATGAGACAGGTGTTAAGGTAGAGGAAACGAAGTATTATTATAATAGTGATACCACTTTGAATTATTATTCTACTTCTGAATATAATGATAAGGCTAAACAACTAAAATATACCAAATATAATGCAGATGGCACAGTGAATCAGTATGAAGTAAGAGAATATTATAGTGATAATGAAACGTTGAAACAGCAATCTGCTTATTATGGAAGTGGGACAGAGCGACCAAGTTATATTTATAAATATAATGAGACAAGTGTTTGTATAGAGAGAATGCAATATTATTATAATAGTGATACTACCTTGAATCGTTATGATATTTATGAATATAATGATAATAGTAAAAAGATAAAGTATACGAACTATAATGCGGATGGCACAGTAGATTATTATGAAGTGAATGAGTACTATAATGATAATGAAACCTTGAAACAGAGTGCTAAATATTATGGAAGTGGAACAGAGCAACCAGAGTATATTAAACAATATAACGAAGCAGGTGTTTGTATAAAGGCAACGTTTTATCATTTTAATAGTGTGGATATCTTGGAGTATTATACTGTTTGTGAATATGATTCAAATGGTAATTTAACAAAAGAGACAAGATATAATCCAGATGGTACCGTAAGAGGATAGGAAGAAGATTCGATAGTATCTATAAAATCTAGCATGAAAGAAATATAAGAAATTTTATTAGGAAATCTTTTTGATGAGGAATGTATCTCATTAAAAAGATTTCCTAAATTTATAAGAGGTAATTTTAATGAAACAAAAGGTATGGATAGGCGTAGTTGTTCTTAGTGTTATTATTTTAATTGTGTTTTTTCTCAATTTTGTTAGAAGAGATGTTGACGAAGTTATGAAAGATGAAAAACCACCAACACTGACTGTAACCAATATTGATGTACAAGTAGGTGGAACAGTTTCTTATAAAAAAGCAGTCAATTATTATGATACTGTGGATGAAAAAGAAAGTATTCAATTGAATATTGATAGGTCAAAGGTTAATTTAAATGAGGTAGGAAGTTATCCAGTGATTTATATAGCAACAGATAGTTCAGGAAATTCTGTTTCCGTTACAGGATATGTCAATGTTTTAGAAGAAGCCCCTGTATGGGAAGATGAAGAGATGATTCATAGAAAAGCACAACGAATTTTACTTATTATTTTAGAAGAAGATATGACAGATAGAGAAAAAGCAGAACAAATTTATGATTGGATAGAACATAATGTGCGATATATCAATAGTTCAGAAAAAGGCAATTATATGAGAGGTGCTTATGAAGGGCTGTTTCAACAAGAAGGGGATTGCTTTGTATACGCCGCTACAGCAAAAGAACTCTTAACTCAAGCAGAACTTCCAAATATTGATGTAATAAAGTCAACCGATAATCCATCGCATTATTGGAATTTGGTTTATATTGAAGATGGTTGGTATCACTTTGATACAACACCATGTAGTAGTGAACAAGAATTTTGCTTAGTGACAAATGAGGAATTAAAAGCTTATTCTTCTATGCATAATAATTCACATATTTTTGATGAAAGTTTATATCCAGAGATTAAATAAGGATAACATTTGTTGTTTTTAAAATTTACCCTCACTTCGTGCTTTACGCAATAGAAGTGAGGATATTTTATTTTTTATGGATAAATAAGACTTTAAAATACAAATTTTTACTTAAAAATGTTACATTTTATATCAAAATGTAACATTTATTAACCAAATAATGGAAATTATAATGTTTTTTATAAAGATATATGAACTTTTATCATATATAAAATGTATAAGGAGGAACAGATGCATTAGATTTAAATGGATATACATTAAAGGTAGAGGGAAATTTATGTCAAGAAGAAGGAAGCATGAATATTAATGGCGGAACCTTAGAAGTAACAGGAGATTATGAGATAACATCTTTGGGACGTTTATTTATGGAGAAAGAGGAGGATAAAGTAAAAGTAGGAGGAAACTTTCTAATTAGTAATCATAAAAATTGGGGATATCATAATATACTTAGTGCAGGAGTAATGGAAATACAAGGGGATTTTATTCAAAAGATATACACTGATGAGTATGGAACAGGATATGCAGATAATTTTAATGCTTCAGGAACACATACCGTAATTTTAAATGGTTCAGATGTTCAAACTATTTCCTTTGTAAGTACATCTTCTTATTTTAACAATTTGAAATTAGTAAAAGATAAAAAAACAGGCTATATTTTTTCTACTGATAATTGTTGGAATACATTATATTTGAATACTAATGTGAAACAGGTCGTAGTTCAATCAGTGAAAGATAGTTTACAACAAGGTGGTTCTTTGATATTTACAGCAGTAGTAGAAGGTATTTTAAATCCTGACCAATCCGTCATATGGTCTTTAAAGGGAAATACAAGTAAAGATACTACTTTATCAGAAAATGGTTTACTTACTGTTGGAGAAAAAGAACAGGCAGAAGTTTTAGAAATTATAGCTACTTCTGTGCAGGATACTACAAAAGTAGGAATAGTAAAAGTAACAGTGGAAGAAGCATCAGAAACTTTAGATTCGGTAGAAATGATTTATACTACTTTAGGCACAGATACAGGAGCAGTGGAAACGATGTGGTCAGCAGAACATAGTCTTATAGGAGATTATGATAAAGAAGAAATAAAATCTTCCTTATCAAAAAATGTAGGACAAAGTGAAGTAGTTGCTGTAACAAATTCGTTAGTAGATAGTAATCAGAATGAATATTATTATGAAGCAACTATATGGTCATTAGAAAATGGCGTAATAGCAGAGATAGATAGCACTTCTTTCGTTCCTGAAGATTTCCGTGTAGATAAAGAAGAAGTGACAATTTTGTATCGTACGGTAGAGTAAATTTTGTATGTTAAATAAAATGGATGAATGGTATTAAAGAACTATTTGAAGAAATAAAGTTATAGAAAAAAATAGAATTTATTAGAAAAAACTTATTTTGCTTCATATTTGGTAAAGTAGGTTTTTTCTTTTATTTTATACTTTATTATGTAAAAAAAATAGTAATGCATTAACGATATACATATATTGTATTGACAAAAGTTAAATTTCTTGCTATTCTATAGTAAAGAAGAAAGGAGTTGATAATATGGCAACAACTAGTGTAACAATGAGGATAGATGAAACTCTTAAAATTCAGTTGCAAGAGTTAGTGTCTAATCTTGGTATGGATATGACAACATTTTTTATAATATCAGCAAAACAAGCAGTAAGAGAACAGAGAATACCATTTGATATTACTATGAATATTCCTAACAAAGAAACAATAGATGCAATAGGAGAAATAAAACAAAGGAAGCAAAATCTTTCTATGGGAAAATCATATACAGATGTAGATGAGATGATGAAGGAGTGACATTTATGAATGCTATTCAAATAACAGATATGGCTGGTGCAAGACCAGAACATTCAGCAGTGATTGTCAATTTTGTTTCTGCCATACGAAAACAATTTAGAAACAGTACTTGTTTTGTTTTTTCTGATAATGTTCAATATAAATGGATTACAAAAGATGGAAATGAAAAAATAGTAATTCCAGATGCATCTATTAATTGTAGAGTGAAAGCACGAAAGGGAAATGTTTTCTTAGATATTCCGCGTTTTGTAATGGAAGTCTTAAGTCCATCCACCGAGAACTATGACCGTACAGAAAAGATGAAATTATATAAGGAACAGGAAATAGATGAGTATTGGATAGTGGATTGGAAAAAGAGACAAGTAGAAATATATACGCTTGATTATAATGAACAAGAGCAACCCGAGTATTATCTTTTCAAAGTAATTACAGAAAAAAATAAAGAAGAATTAAAAATTGTTCATTTTCCTAATGTAGAAATTACTTTTGAAGAACTATTTGAAGAAATAGAATTATGAGTTATTAGAAGACATTTATCAATGAAAAGAATAGAATACTTTTGCTATTAAGAGATACATTAGTAAAAAAACTTACTTTATCTACTATTTGGTAAAGTAAGTTTTTTATTATTTGGAAGAAGTAGTAATCATTACTTGACTTTATAAATATTTTATTTCTTCTTTATAGTATTATATATTGATATTTTTGGAAAAAAGGGTATATTATAGAACGTATAACAATGAAAAAATAAATACTAGCAGTAAGAATGGATTCTGCATGAAAGGAAGGTATATGCTTCAGTTAAAAGACATTGTAAAACAGTATAAGACAGGGGATACGAAGGTAGAGGCTTTAAAGGGAGTCAGTCTAACATTTCGTAACAGTGAGTTTGTGTCGATTTTAGGTCAATCTGGTTGTGGTAAGACAACAATGTTAAATATCATTGGTGGGTTAGACCAGTATACAAGTGGTGATTTGATTATCAATGGCAAATCAACAAAGCAGTTTAAAGACAGGGATTGGGATGAGTATCGAAATCATTCGATAGGTTTTGTATTCCAAAGTTATAATTTAATTCCACATCAAACGGTGCTTTCTAATGTAGAATTGGCATTGACATTGTCTGGTGTTTCTAAGGGCGAGCGAAGAAAGCGAGCAATTGAAGTGTTAGAAAAGGTAGGATTAGGTGACCAGCTTTATAAAAAGCCAAATCAGATGTCTGGTGGACAAATGCAACGTGTAGCAATTGCAAGAGCTTTAATCAATAATCCAGATATTTTATTAGCAGATGAGCCAACAGGAGCACTTGATTCTGCAACAAGTGTACAGATTATGGAGTTATTAAAGGATATTGCGAAAGACCGTTTGATTATTATGGTAACGCATAATCCAGAATTAGCAGAGCAGTATTCTTCTCGTATTATTCGTTTATTAGATGGTAAAGTAGTAGATGATAGCAGACCATATCAAAAGGGAGAGGAAGATGTAGTAAAGACAGTAGAGAAGGGAAAGATGAAGTCGATGTCTTTTACTACAGCGTTATCCTTAAGTATGAATAACTTAATGACGAAAAAAGGAAGAACCTTTATGACTGCTTTTGCAGGTAGTATTGGTATTATTGGTATTGCTTTAATCCTTTCTTTGTCAAGTGGTTTTCAAGCATATATTGATAAAGTACAAGAGGATACGTTGTCAACCTATCCGATTACATTGCAAGATGAAACAATGGATATGAGTGCTATGATGGCTTCGATGTCTGGTGAAATAGAAGAAGAAGCAAAAGATTATGGTGATGATATTGTTCGTCCATTGATTGTGCAGACAGAAATGTATAATGCAATGGTAGCAGAAAAACAAGCAAATAATCTTGGGGAATTTCGCAAGTATTTAATGGACGAATCGAATGGATTTGACGAATTAACAAGTGCGATTCAGTATGGTTATGATGCAAATTTAAAGATTTATGGTACAGATATCAATGGAGAAACATTACAAGTACATCCAAGTACCGTAATGTCCACTATGGGAATGGATAGCATGATGGCAATGTATGATAATATGTCATCCATGAGCATGATGAGTGGAAGTAGCATGGACGCTTTTTGTGAACTTCTTGACAATCAAGAACTTTTAGATTCTCAGTATGAAGTTGTAGCAGGTAAATGGCCAGAAACAAAAGAAGAACTTGTTTTTGTGATTACAGAAAAGAATTTTGTGACAGATACAGCATTGTTTACACTTGGTTTAAAAGACCAAAATCTGTTAAAGAATTTTGCAGAAGGAAAAGAAATTGAAGATGATGGTACAGTTTACACATATGACGAGTTATTAAATTTGACATATAAAGTAATTTTAAATACAGATTATTATAAATATAATGAAGAATTAGGTCATTGGGAAGATTTTAGTGAAAGTTCTGTTTATTTGGAAGAAATTTTAGAAGATGCCTTAGAATTAAAGGTAGTTGGTATTGTACGTCCAAAGCCGGACGCAGTAGCAACTTCGATTACTGGAACGGTTGCTTATACGAAGGAATTGACAGAGTATATTATTCGTGAGACAGCACAACAAGACATTATAAAAGAACAGCAAGCAGACCCAGAAATTGATGTATTAACAGGAAAACCTTTTGCGGATGGAGAAAAAGCAGAAGATGCACAAAGCAGTGCGTTTGATATGAGTACATTGACACCAGAGCAACAAGCTTATTTGGCAAATTTAAGTGAGCAAGAATTGCAAATGTTGATGGAACAATATGCAAAAAATGCAGTATCCACAGCAACTTATGAAGGGAATTTAGAATTATTTGGATTAGCAGATTTAGACCATCCAAGTTATATTAGTATTTACCCAATTGACTTTGCATCGAAAGATTTAATTGAGGAAAAGATTCAACAATATAATGAATCAATGAAAGAACAAGGAAAAGAAGCAAATCAAATTAAATATACGGATTATATTGGTATTATGATGTCTTCAATTAGTACAATTATCAATGTAATTACTTATGTATTGATTGCCTTTGTAGCAATTTCTCTTGTGGTATCGTCTATTATGATTGGTATTATTACTTATATTTCTGTATTAGAGAGAACGAAGGAAATTGGTATTTTAAGAAGTATTGGTGCATCCAAGAAAGATATTGCAAGAGTGTTTAATGCAGAAACTATGATTGTGGGATTGGTATCAGGATTACTTGGTGTTGGTGTGACTGTATTGTTAAATATTCCAATTAATATGGTTATTTACCATGTCTCTCAGATTCCAGATGTGTCAAAACTTCCACTTCTTGGAGGAACATTACTTGTATTGATTAGTGTAGGTTTAACTCTCATTGCAGGTCTGATTCCTTCTGGTGTAGCAGCAAAGAAAGACCCAGTAGAAGCATTAAGAAGTGAATAATAGGTCGGATGGAATTCTTGAAATTTAGCGAATTTTGTGGTACTATATAAGAAGATGTAGGCATAAAGAACGGTGTTTTTCATACAGAATGAGAGGTAGAGGGGTTTATGATATCCAATCAAGTTTTGCAAAGTACAATAGAGGGCTTAAAAGGAATTACAAGGGTTGATATTTGTATTTTGGATACAGAAGGAAAGGTTCTTGCATCAACGATTGCAAATGCACAAGAATATGAACAGGCAGTACAGGCATTTGTGGACTCTCCAGCAGATAGTCAAGTAATGCAAGGATTTCAGTTTTTTAAAGTATTTGATGACCTTCAGTTAGAATATGTACTGTTGGTAAAAGGTGATAGCGATGATGTCTATATGATTGGTAAGATTGCTACATTTCAAGTACAAAGTTTATTGACTGCTTATAAGGAACGCTATGATAAAGATAATTTTATTAAAAACTTATTATTAGATAATTTCTTATTGGTAGATATTTATAATCGTGCAAAGAAATTACACATTGATACAGATGTAAAACGGCTTGTTTATATTATTGAAACAAAGAATGAAAAAGATATGAGTGCCCTAGAAACAGTGCGTAGTTTATTTGCAGGGAAGCCAAAGGATTTTATTACTGCTGTAGATGAAAAGAATATTATTCTTGTAAAAGAAGTAAAGCCAACCGATACATTAGAAGACTTAGACAGAGTAGCAAAAGTTATTTTGGATATGTTAAATACAGAAGCTATGACAAAAGTACATATTGCGTATGGTACGGTTGTCAATGAAATTAGAGATGTTTCTCGTTCTTACAAAGAAGCAAAAATGGCATTAGATGTAGGAAAGATTTTTTATAGTGATAGAAATATTGTGGCATATTCTAATTTAGGTATTGGTCGTTTGATTTATCAGTTACCAATGTCCTTATGCAAAATGTTCATCAAGGAAATTTTTAATGGGACTTCTTTAGAAGAATTCGATGAGGAAACGTTGTCTACGATTAATAAGTTTTTTGAGAATAATTTGAATGTATCAGAAACTTCTAGACAGCTCTATATTCATAGAAATACACTAGTATACCGTTTAGATAAAATACAAAAGGTAACAAATTTAGACCTTCGTGTCTTCGAAGATGCGATTACATTTAAAATTGCACTTATGGTAGTAAAATATATGACATACATGGAAAATATTGAATAGTGTGTTATTTTTAAAGAGGATGTTGTAAAATAGAAGTGTTATAGTTGAAAGTCTTGTTTTCTTTGATATCTGGCAAGGACCGTTTAGAAACGGCAGTCCTTGGCGAGGTTTTTTCGAGCCTAGTACTGTTCCGTTTCGCTACGAGCGCAAGCGTGTCCTAAAAGATATCAAAAAAACAAGATTTTTATTTATTTTGCAATATCCCCTTGTTATTTTGTAACATTATTGACACAGATATCTTTTATACTGCGTTTTGTTAAGAGTAGTGTTTTTTAGATAAGGAGAGTTTATGACAGCAGATTTTGATATTAATAGAGAAATGAGCAGAATAGAAGCTCCTGTCATTTCTTTTGAAAATGTTTCGAAGGAGTATCAAAAAGGAATTGCGGCAATTGAAAATGTCAATATTCGTATTTACAAAGGAGAGTTTGTATTTATTGTAGGAAATAGTGGTTCAGGAAAATCTACATTAATACGATTAATGTTAAAAGAAATTCTTCCATCCAAAGGAAAAGTATTTGTGGCAGGAAGAGAAATTGGTCGTTTGCGTAGACATCAAGTAGGAAAGTATCGTCGTAGTATTGGTGTTGTATTTCAAGATTTCCGTTTATTAAAGGATAGAAATGTATACGAAAATGTAGCATTTGCTCAGAGAGTGGTAGAAACCCCAGAGCGTCATATCAAACGGCAAGTTCCAAAGATGCTGTCATTAGTTGGCTTATTGGATAAAACGAAAGCATATCCATCGGAATTATCTGGTGGACAACAGCAACGAGTAGCGCTTGCTCGTGCTTTAGTAAATAATCCAGTGATTCTTCTAGCAGATGAGCCAACAGGAAATTTAGATCCCCAAAATTCATGGGAAATTATGAGTTTGTTAGATGATATTAACAAAAGAGGAACAACCATTGTTGTTGTAACACATAATCAAGAGATTGTAGATAAAATGCAGAAACGTGTCATTACTCTAAAGAATGGCAGAGTCATTAGTGACGAAGAAAAGGGTAGGTATCTTTATGGGAAAAATTAGAACATTAAGTTACTGTCTCAAACAAGGATTTCGTGGAGCATGGAAAAATCGTATTTATTCATTAGCTTCTGCAGGTACGATTACAGCGTGTTTATTATTGCTTGGTGTATTTTACTTTGTAATAGCAAATTTTAATTATATGGTAGAATCTGCGGAGTCTATTGTAGGTATTACGGTATTTTTTGAGGATGGGACAACAGAAGAGAGAATTTTAGAAATTAAAGAGACTTTAAGACAACGTATGGAAGTGGCAGATATTGTTTACATATCAGCAGAAGAAGCGTGGGAGACTTATAAGAGCAAAAGTTTGACCGAAGAATTAGCAGCTACGTTTGGTTCGGACAATCCCTTGGCGGATTCAGCATCATTAGAAGTACATTTAAGTGATGTTACGATGCAAGAAGTATTAGTGCGTTATGCACAATCGTTAAAAGATGTGCGTCAAGTAAATCATTCTAAATCAGTTGCAGATAGTTTTGCAGGAATACAGACTCTTATTTGGGTAATTTCGATAGGTTTAATTGCAATTTTAGTTGCGGTTGCTGTATTTTTAATTCGAACAACCATTTCTACAGGTATCAATGTAAGACGAGAAGAAATTTCGATTATGAGTATTATTGGTGCAACAGACTTTTTTATTCAAGCACCATTTGTTGTAGAAGGAGTATTGATTGCATTATTAGGTTCTATTTTGCCAATTGGAATTTTATACTTTGTATATGGAGAAGTAATTGAAACATTGAAAGAGCAGTTTTCATCCATTTTTCAATCACTACGTTTTTTAGAAAGAAATGAAATTATGAGAGATTTTATTCCAATGGCTTTACTTTTTAGTCTTTTGCTTGGCTTTATTGCAAGTCATTTAACGGCAAAACGACAAATTAGGAAAATTGAATTAGAGCGTTAGAAAGGAAAAATACATGAGAAAGAAATGGCACAAGATATTGCCAGTGATTCTTGCATTTTCTTTATTGGTAGGAGTTTTACCAATTAGTACAAAGGAAGGTTTTTTTGCTTTGGCAGGAGAATCTTATCAAGATGAAATTGATGCGGCCAAAAAGAAAAAACAAGAATTAGAACAGGCACAAAAAGAATTAGAAAAAAAGCTTTCTGAATTAAAAGCAAAGAAAGAAGATATGGATGCTTATGTAAAAAGTCTAGATGATAAAATGATGGAATTATTAGATGATATTGAAATTTTGGAAGCAGATTTAGCAGAGTGTGAGCAAAAGTTAGAAGAAACAAAAATTGCTTTAGAGGAAGCAAAACAAAAAGAAGCAGAGCAATATGAGATTATGAAAGAACGAATCCAATATATGTATGAGAATCCAGATACAGAGTTTTTAGATGTATTATTAGGTTCTGGTAGTTTAACCGATATGTTTAATCAATTGGAGTATCAAAAGCAAATTACGGAATATGATAATACATTATTGGAGCGTTACAATGAAACAAAATTGCAAATTATGAATACGGAATTACTTTTGGAAGCACAGTTAGAAGAATTAGAAACGATTAAGTTGACAAGAGAAACCGAATTGGCAGCAGTAGAAGAATTATCTGTAGCAAAAGGGCAAGAACTTGCGGTTATGGCAGAAGAAATTGGTGCAGATGAGGAAATGTTATTTTACTATTGGGATGAAATTACAGAGGAAAGTGCTAATATTGAAGAGTTGGAGCGTTTAGAAGCAGAGCGTATTGCCGAAGAAGAACGAAAGAGAAAAGAAGAAGAAGAACGTCTTCGTAGGGAAGAAGAAGAACGAAAAAGAAAAGCGGAAGAAGAACGAAAGAAGAAAGAATCATTAGCTAAAAGTACCAATATCAACAATATGCTTTGGCCAGTGCCAGCTAGTGGCAGAGTCACTTCGTACTTTGGGTATCGAAATGCACCAACTGCTGGAGCATCTACTTATCATCGAGGCATTGATATTGGAGCACCAACAGGTACATTAGCAGTTTCTGTATTAGCAGGTACAGTGATTGCTTCTACATATAATTCTAGTTCAGGATATTATGTAAAAGTAGACCATGGAAATGGAGTTGTATCTAGTTATTTACACGCTTCTAAATTGCTTGTTTCGGTGGGAGATTATGTACAGCGTGGAGAAGCGGTAATTAAAATAGGTTCTACTGGAGTTTCGACAGGACCACACTTACATTTTGGTTTGTTTATCAATGGAGTAGCTGTAGACCCATTGGATTATATTAGTTATTAAATTTACATAGCAAATAAGGAGGGTAATAATGAAAAAATATAGTAGAATATTAAGTTTATTTCTAGTTGTTTCTATGTTGTTTGGATTTACGGGTTGTGCTTCTTTAGTAAAACTTCCAAAAACAACAGAAAATGATACGAAAATTTCATCTACAGAGTCGGGAAAGAAGGATTCGATTACTTCTAATAAGAGTACAAAAGATTCTGAACAGGAGCAAGCTACTGTAGAAGAAGAACCATTGATGTCGGAGCTTTTTACTGGAAAGTTAGAGTTATTGGAGTACTTAATTGAATTATATTATATGAATGAGGTTTCTACAGAAGAACTGCAAACAGGTGTATATAAAGGGTTATTGCAAGGATTAGGTGACCCATATTCTTGTTATTATACTGCGGAAGAATATAATGATATGATGGAATCAGCAACAGGGGTATATTGTGGTATTGGTGCAGTTGTTCAACAAAATGTAAAAACTATGTTAATTACGATTGTAAAACCTTATGTGGATGGTCCAGCATATAAGGCGGGTATGCTTCCAGGAGATGTCATTTATATGGTAGATGGTGTAGACGTCTCTGGAATGGATATCAATTCTGTAGTCGCTATGATGAAAGGTGAAGCAGGAACTGTAGTAAAGGTGACAGTAGTTCGTGAAGGAGTTACGGAGCCTGTAGAATTAACTATTATAAGAGATGTGATTGAAATAGAAACCATTGAACATGAAATGTTAAAAGATAATATTGGCTTAATTTCAATTTCTGAGTTTGATGAAGTGACTGTTCAGCAATTTAAGGATGCTGTGGAAGAATTAGAAAAAGATGGAATGAAAGGCTTGATTATTGATTTACGTGATAATCCAGGTGGTTTATTAACTGCCGTAGTAGATATGTTAGATTATATCCTTCCAAAGGGCTTGATTGTTTATACGGAAGATAAGTATGGAAATAAAGAAGAATATGCAGGTAAGGATAACCATGAAGTGACATTGCCAATTGTAGTTATGATAAATGGAAATAGTGCAAGTGCGTCTGAAATTTTTGCAGCAGCAATTCAAGATTATAAAGTAGGTACATTAGTAGGTACTACAAGTTTTGGAAAAGGTATTGTACAGTCTATTTTTCCATTGACAGATGGTACAGCAGTAAAATTGACAGTATCTAGATATTTTACACCAAATGGTGTTTGTATTCATGACATAGGAGTAACACCAGATGTAGAAGTAGACTTAGCAGAAGAATTAAAACAAAAAGTAGTGATTGAACATGAGGAAGATAATCAATTAGCAACAGCGATTCAAGTATTAATGGAGAAGATACAATAAGGAAAGTTTTAATGAAAAACTTGTATTCATAACTTGATTGTGGTAATATATCAAACAAAATAGTAACAGTTGAGCTATATGATATAAATTTCAAATATGGAACAACTGTTACAAAAAATACAGCAGATAGGTACTGAAAAAGTACAAAGCAAGGAGGATTTATGAAAATAGCAGTATTAGGCTACGGCACTATTGGTTCAGGCGTAGTAGAAGCGTTAGAAAGAAATGGAGAAAGTATTGCAAAACGTGCAGGTGAAAAAATTTCTGTCAAATATGTATTAGATTTAAGAGAGTTTCCAGGAAGTTCTATAGAGGATATTCTTGTACATGATTTTTCTATTATTGCAACAGATGAAGAAGTAGGTTGTGTTGTAGAAACAATGGGTGGTGTAGAACCAGCGTATTCTTATGTAAAGGAATGTTTACTTCGTGAAAAGAGTGTTTGTACTTCCAATAAGGAATTAGTAGCAAAGCATGGTGCAGAGTTACTTGAAATTGCTAGACAGAATAAAGTAAATTTCTTATTTGAAGCAAGTGTAGGCGGTGGTATTCCAATTATCCGTCCATTAAATCAGTCATTAACCGCAGATGAAATTTTAGAAATTAGTGGTATTGTGAATGGTACAACAAACTATATTTTAACTAAGATGAGTCAAGAAGGTGAAACATTTGAGTCGGCATTAGCATCTGCTCAAAAGTTAGGCTATGCAGAGCGTCATCCAGAAGCAGATGTGGAAGGATACGATGCAGGTCGTAAGATAGCAATCTTAACTTCTCTTGCATATGGTATGCAAGTAGATTACGAAGATGTTTATATGGAAGGTATTACAAAGATTACAGATACCGATTTTAAATATGCAAAAGTATTAAATGCAGAAATTAAGTTATTGGCTACAGAAAAGAAAAATGGAACAGATATTTATGCAATGGTAACACCAAAAATGATACGTGATAACAATCCATTATATAGTGTACGTGGAGTATTCAACAGTATTTTAGTAAAAGGCAATTTATTAGGAGATGTTATGTTCTACGGAAGTGGAGCAGGAAAACTTCCAACAGCAAGTGCTGTAGTGTCTGATGTTGTAGAGGCAGTGAAGCATAAAGGTGCAAATATTCCAATGATTTGGAGTAGTAAGAAACTTTCTTTATCTGATAGATTAGATGCAGAAAGTGGATTCTTTGTTCGTGTTCCAGAAGCAGAGGCAGAAAAAGCAAAAGAACTCTTTGGTGAGGTAGAAGAAGTTTCTGCTGATGTGGCAGGAGAATTTGCTTTTGTAACAAAGAAGATGAGCGAAAGAAGTTTTGCAGAAAAGGCAGCACAAGTAACGGTATTGAATCGAATTCGTACAGAGTGGTGTGTACAGTAGGGAATTGTCAAATGTACTATTTCAAGGGGTTGTCTATGTTGACAGCCCCTAATTGTATATATTGGAAAGGAGAAGTTTTATGAAGTATATTATTGTTTTAGGAGATGGAATGTCAGACCATCCATTAGAGGCGTTGAATGGAAAAACACCATTAGAAGTGGCAAATAAGCCAGTAATGGATGAGTTAGCTGGAAAGGGACAGATGGGACTTGCTGCAACAATTCCAGAGGGTATGAGTCCGGGAAGTGATACTGCAAATTTGGCAGTGCTTGGATATAATCCACGGAAGTATTATACAGGACGCTCCCCATTAGAAGCATTGAGTATTGGAGTAGATTTAAAAGAAACAGATGTAGCATTGCGTTGTAATGTTGTAACACTTTCAGATGACGAAAAACCATATGAGGAAAAGACGATTTTAGACCATAGTTCTAGTGAAATTAGTACAGAGGATGCTGCTATATTAATAGAAGCTGTGCGAAAAGAATTAGAAAATGATATTTATAAATTTTATGTTGGAACAAGTTATCGTCATCTTACCGTTTGGGATAAAGGACGTGTAGTGGAATTAACACCACCACATGATGTATTGGGTAAGACGATAGGAGAATATTTACCACAAGAAGTTGATTTCAGAGAGATGATGAAAAAGAGTTATGATATTTTAAATCATCATCCATTAAATGAAGAACGTGCAAAACAAGGATTAAATAAAGCAAATTCTCTTTGGTTTTGGGGAGCAGGTACTCGTCCTTGTTTAACTTCTTTTGAAGAAAAGACTGGAAAAAAAGGAGTTATGATTTCAGCAGTGGATTTGCTCAAAGGTATTGCAGTAGGGGCTGGCATGAAGGTTGTAAAAGTAGAAGGAGCAAATGGTACATTACATACGAATTATGAAGGAAAGGCACAGGCAGCCGTAGATGCTTTATTGAAAGAAGGATATGACTTTGCGTATATTCATGTGGAAGCACCAGATGAAATGGGTCATCGTGGAGAGTTAGAATGTAAAATTCAGTCGATTGAATATTTAGATAGCAGAGTAATAAAAGTAATAAAAGAACAGATGGATGCTTCAGGAGAAGAATACCGTATGTTGATTACTCCAGACCATCCAACACCACTTGCACTTCGTACTCATGTAGCAGAACCTGTACCATTTGTATTGTATGACAATACAAGAGAAAGAAGACGTATTGCAAAGTACAATGAGAAAGAAGCAAAAGAGAGTGGATTTTTGTTAGAAAATGGATATGAACTTATAGAGTTATTATTTCAAGAGCAATAAAAGGAGTAGGTAAAGTTCTTGATTTATTTGATATCTGATAAGGACTGTTCCGTTTCTTCCCGAGCGAGAGCGTGTCCTAGAAGATATCAAATAAATTAAAACTTTTATATGTGTTTTATTTATACTCGTCCAAACTCGGATAATACTAATTGTTTATTACGTTCTTGGACTGTACGGATACTCCATTCATGTGTGAATAAAAGGAGTGGTCTGTCTTTTAAGTCTTTTACTTTCTTTGTATCAGAGGTGACATTTAAGGAAGCCACATCAATTTGTGGGTTTTCAATCCAGCGAATATATTCATATGGGAGTTGGTCCATACGAATTTCTACACCATATTCGGATTCTAGGCGGAATTTTAATACATCAAATTGAAGGACACCAACGACACCAACAATAATTTCTTCCATACCTGTGTTAAATTCTTGGAAAATTTGAATTGCTCCTTCTTGGGCAATCTGGTTGACACCTTTAATAAATTGTTTTCGTTTCATTGTGTCTACTTGACGGATTTTTGCAAAGTGTTCTGGAGCGAAAGTAGGAATTCCTTCATAAGCAAATTTCTTATTTGGCATACAAAGCGTATCTCCAATAGAGAAAATACCTGGGTCAAATACACCAATAATATCGCCTGCATACGCTTCTTCTACAATCTTTCTTTCTTGAGCCATCATCTGTTGTGGTTGAGAAAGACGGATTTTTTTATTACCTTGTACATGGTTTACTTCCATACCTGCTTCAAAGCGTCCAGAGCAAATACGCATAAACGCAATACGGTCACGATGAGCTTTGTTCATATTTGCTTGAATTTTAAACACAAAGGCGGAGAATTCATTTTCTACAGGGTCAATAAGACCATTGTCTGATTTACGAGGCAATGGAGTAGAAGTCATTGCAAGGAAATGTTTTAAAAAGGTTTCTACACCAAAGTTTGTTAGGGCAGAACCAAAAAAGACAGGAGTTAATTCACCAGCACTGACTAATTCCATATCAAATTCACTACCAGCACCACCAAGTAAGTCAATTTCATCTACTAAGTTTTGGTGATTTTCTCTGCCAATAATGTCATCTAAGTTTTCGTCACCAAGGTCAGCTTCTATTGTTTCTACTTCGGTTTGACCGCTATTTGCGGCAAAGAAACGAGTAATTTTCTTTGTATTTCTATCGTAAACACCACGGAAGTTCTTTCCAGAGCCAATTGGCCAATTCATAGGACAAGTTTGAATCCCAAGTACACTTTCGATTTCATCTAATAATTCAAATGTATTTCTAGCTTCACGGTCTAATTTATTTACAAAAGTAAAAATTGGAATATGACGCATTACACAAACTTTAAAGAGTTTAATTGTTTGTGCTTCTACACCTTTTGATGCATCAATGACCATGACTGCAGAGTCAGCAGCCATTAATGTACGGTATGTGTCTTCAGAGAAGTCTTGATGACCAGGGGTATCCAAAATATTGATACAATATCCATCATAATTGAATTGCATTACAGATGAAGTAACAGAAATACCACGTTCTTTTTCGATTTCCATCCAGTCAGATACCGCATGTTTGGCTGTTTTTTTTGCTTTAACAGAGCCAGCAAGATTAATTGCTCCACCATATAATAAAAGTTTTTCGGTTAAGGTAGTTTTACCAGCATCCGGATGAGAGATGATGGCAAAGGTACGACGTTTATTAATTTCTTGTGCATATTGTCCCATAAAGTCCTCCATAAAAAATAGGAATGTGATAGTGTATTTATAATAACTAAAAAGTTTTTTATTCAAACTTAATTATTATAGCATATCTTTTCGAGAGAAGCAAGGAGGCAAATTTTCAGCTTCAAATGAAAAGTGATGTAAAAAATTATACCATTTTGACTCTTTTCTAAAACAATTTATTTTACAATAGTCTCATAAAACTCATTTTTCCATAGCTTGACTCATAGGAAAATAAGAGTTACAATGATTGTAATAAAGAAAATTTTACTATAAAGGCAGGGAAAAGAGATGGAGCAAGTCGCTAGAATACAAAGGATGGAGCAGTTCTTAAATGAATCAACAGGTATGATTCAAGAGTTTTCAGCTGTTTTTGAACGATTTTTACAGTGTCAGGAAGGAATCGAGCAGTTGAAGCAATATTATGGAAGTGAAGAATGGTATCAGGATTTGGAAGCTTATGATAACAAACAATTGCCGAAGGGATTAAGATGTGGTGTATTGTCTGAAGATTTAATCTATAATATGTTGACTGATTATCATGAGTTAGCAATTCAGATGTTAGAGACAGGGACAGGAATTGTAAAAAGGTACTAGAAAGGCGACAAAGGAGGCAGACAAAGGTATGTTTTCAAAACAACAAAAAAAGGCGAAAGTTGATTTAACGAATGGACCAATTGTAAAAGGAATGATTTCTTTTGCAATACCAATCTTTTTTGGACAGTTGTTGCAACAATTTTACAACATGGCAGATGCTTGGGTAGTCGGAAATTTTGCAGATAACAATGCATTTGCAGCAGTTAGTTCCACAGGTAGTTTGATTTTTTTGATTATTGGTTTTTTTAATGGTATTGGTATTGGTGGTGGTGTTATCATTTCTCGTTATGTAGGAGCAGGAAATAAAGAAATGGTACAAAAAGCGATACATACAAATTTCTTGTTTGGAATCATTGCTTCGATTGCCTCTACGATTGTTGGCTTATTGTTAGTTCCACATTTACTGGTTTGGATGAAAGTTCCAGAAGAAGTATTACCAAGTTCACGTACTTATTTTACGATTTATTTTGCAGGTGTATCTACGGTCATTATGTATAACATTGGTATGTCGATTTTAAGAGCTTTAGGAGATAGTCTTCGTCCATTATATTATTTAGCAATTTCCTCTATTACAAATATTATATTAGACCTTGTGTTTGTTATAGGTTTTGATATGGGGGTAGCAGGTGTAGGTATTGCAACGGTAATTGCACAAGGACTTAGTGCCGTACTTTGTATTATTCAAATGTGTAGAAATGAAGATGAAACAATTCGACTTGATTTTAGAAAATTGAAATTTCATAAAAAAGTGATGTTAGAGGTGATTCGTCAAGGGTTGCCAACGGGTGTACAAAACTCCGTGATTAGTATTGGAAATATGGTAGTACAGACCAATATCAATAGTTTTGGTTCGTTTGCAATGGCAGGATATGGTGCATTTGCAAAATTAGAAGGACTTGCATTTCTTCCAATTATGAGTGTTTCTATGACATTACCAACCTTTATTAGTCAAAATTTAGGTGCACGTAAACCAGAGCGAGCAAAAAAAGGAGCATTGTATGGATTGCTTGCTGGTATGGTAATGGCAGAAATTGTAGGAGTTTTTATGTTTTTCGCTTCTAAATATGTGCTACGAATTTTTGTAGATGCACCAGAAGCTATTGCTTTTGGACAAATGCATATGCGTGTCGTTTGCCTATTCTTTTTCTTATTAGCATTTTCTAATTGTGCGGCAGGAGTTCTTCGTGGTTGTGGAAAAGCAATTGTGCCAATGATAACAATGTTAGTATTTTGGTGTGGTGTCAGAATTTTATATGTAACAACCGCATTAAAATTTGTAAATGAATTTTATATGATTTCATGGGCATATCCATTGACATGGTCATTGAGTGGTATTATCTTTTTAGTATTTTTATTAAAAACCAATTGGGCAAAAAGTTTTGGATAATAAAAATGAAAGGAATAGAATGATATGGTGTCTATGAGAAAATATAATTTGGATTTAGGTGGCGGAAGTCTTTTGCAGATTGCGAATAGAAGTAGTTCACAAATGATGTCTTATCTTATTGATTGTCCAAATGGAAATGTTATTGTCATTGATGGTGGTATGTACTGTAAAGAAGATGCAGAAAATCTTTATTATGAACTAGAAAAAAGAGGAAAAAAGGTAGATTTTTGGTTTTTTACGCATTGTCATGTTGACCACTATGGTGCATTTCTTTACTTAGCAGAACAAAGGAATTTTGATATTATGATTGATCATCTATGTTTTCATTTCCCAAGTCGTGACTGGTTAATGACAAAAGAAGATAAAAAATATACGGAACAGTTTTTTTCTTTCATGGATAATAGTAATTTTTCTGTTGTTACACCAAAATATGGAGATGTTTTTGAATGTGGTGGCATTAATATTGAAGTTCTAAATGAACCAATGAACTATGAAAATTATCCTTCTATTAATCCAACAGGTATTATTCTCAAAGTACATTTTCCAAAACGTGATGTTTTATTCCTTGGTGATTATGATATTCATGCAGAAGAAGAGTATCGAAATAGTTTTTCTATTGAAAAATTAAGATGTGATATTGTACAAATGGCACATCACGGTCAAGGCGGTGTGAGTCAGGAGTTCTATGAGTTGATTCAGCCGAAATATTGTCTTTATACAGCACCAGATTGGCTTTGGGAAAATAACATTTATGGTTGTAATAATCCAGATACAAGGGGTACGGGGCGTTTTAAAACATTGGAAACAAGACGTTGGATGGCAGAAATGAATGTAATTCGAAGTTTTTATTTAGGAGAAGGAGATTGGTTGTTTACTTAATTTGAAAATGGAGATAATTATATACTATACAAAATATTGGAGGGTAGAATTACCCTCCAATGTATTTTTCTATTTTATTAGTAATAAGTATTGTTATTTCTGCAATATTTTTAATTCCCCTGTTTCATCTGTAATCAAACAAGCATAAAATCCAGCATCTTCTAATTTACCAAATAATTTACCAACTTTCTTTGGTTTTTCAAAGAGTGTAACATCATATTCGTTACGGAATTCATCTGCTTTTTGAATAGCATTGACAATCTCACTTGCAGGATAAATAATAGCGAGTTTCTTTTTGGAAGCCTGTATGGAAGTTTGTTTATCCATTAAAATGCTGGCAATACGTTCAAATCCAATGGAAAAACCAACTGCTGGAACGCTTTCACCAATAAATTTACCAATCATATTGTCGTAACGGCCACCACCAGCGATAGAGCTACCAAAATCTAATGATTCTACCTCAAAAATAGTACCAGTATAGTAACCTTGTCCACGAACGAGGGAGCAGTCATATTCAATTTCATAACGATTGTTGGATAACTGACGAATTAGTTTAATAATAGAAGCAACACTATCAACAGCTTCGGTATCTGTGCAGTAGGTTCTAGCATCTTCTAACGTAAATGGAGTATTTCCCATTATAGTGACAAATTTTTCTACGGTATCTTCTGCAAATCCTTTTTCTAATAATTCTTTGCGAACACCTGTAGCACCAATTTTATCCAATTTATCAAACGTAATACATACGCTATCCGCATCTTCTAATGCAAATCCAGCAGAAGTAATTAAGTTCTTTAAAATACGACGGTCATTGATTCTTACTTTAAAGTTTTCAATTCCAATGGCAAGTAATGCTTTCGCTGTTGTATCAATCAATTCTACTTCACAGTTAATGGAGGAAGAACCTAAAATATCAATATCACATTGTACAAATTCACGTAAACGACCTTTTTGTGGGCGTTCAGCACGGAATACACGGTCTAACTGAATTACTTTAAATGGAGTATTTAATTTACTACGGTTACAAGCATAGTAACGAGAGAGTGGTAATGTTAAATCATAACGCAAACCAATGTCGGATAATTCTTTTGGATTGCCACTTTCTAGTGCTTCGGTTAATTTTTCCCCACGCTTTAATATTTTAAATAATAAATTTAAGTTTTCGCCACCTTCACTTTTATCTAAGTTTTCCATATCTTCTAAGATAGGGGTAGTAATGCGTTCAAAACCGCAAGAACGGTAAGTTTCTAAAATTTTTCCCTGTAAGTAATCACGCAGGGCAGTTTCTTTTGGTAAATAGTCGTTTGTTCCTTTTACAGAAGTTATTTTCATAATTATCTTTCTCCTTATTTTATTTTTTAACAAAATCAAATTACGTATTCGGTTATGAGCAAGCAACGAAGCGGATTGCGAATATATGACTTAGAAAATAAAAAACGCCGTAGCTTCCCCACGGCGTTTGAAATTTTATCCATCTTGATAAGTATTCGGAAAGAATATATATTAAGCAATCTTGTTAACAGCCTTAGTGAGTCTAGATACCTTTCTTGCAGCTGTGTTCTTATGGAAGATGCCCTTAGCAGCAGCCTTGTCGATAGCAACAACAGCTTCTGTTAATGCAGTTGCAGCAGCAGCTTTATCACTCTGAGCTACAGCAGCTTCAACCTTCTTTACTAAAGTCTTAACCTTAGACTTAATCATCTTGTTTCTTAATGTCTTAGCTTCAATAACTTTGATTCTCTTCTTTGCAGATTTAATATTAGCCAACGAAAACACCTCCAATGCGATAAACTTGTTTTTTCTCATGCATGATCTTGTCTTAATGAAACAGGACACGGACGTTTCACTAATAACATACTGTAACATCATAATGCATAAAATAAGAAATGTCAAGAACTCATTTAAGAAAAAAGTATTTTTTTTAGAGGTTGTTACATAATAATAGTAACAGCATTGTGCAAAAGGGAAAAATTTTGTCAGGAAGGAGAAAAAATGAAGATTAGAACCGATTTAATTATAGAAGTAGATAGTTTAGAAGCAGGAACTATAGTCAATGAAAAAATAGTTTCTGATAAAAATGTAGAGATTAGTGGAGTAGCAGTAAAAGAAGTTTGGAATGCAGAGCATTCGATAAAGATTACTACCATACAAATTCGTACAGAAGATGGAGCAAAAGCAATGCAACGACCAATAGGAACTTATATTACAATGGAGTTGCCAGAACTTTTACAAGAGGAAGAAGAATTAAAAGAAAAGGCAGAGAAAGAACTAGAAAAACAACTTCGAGTGTTATTGCAAGGAAAGGCAGCAGAGCATATTTTAGTAGTTGGACTTGGAAATCGAGAAGTGACCGCAGATGCAATAGGACCTTTGACAATAGAGCAATTGTTTGTTACAAGACATTTATTTCCAAAAGAAAAGGAAGCCTCTGAACAGTTAAAAAAATATCGTAAAGTTAGTGCCCTAGTACCTGGAGTAATGGCACAAACAGGAATGGAAACAATGGAATTGATTCGAGGAATTGTAGAAGAAACACATCCTGATATGGTACTTGTAATAGATGCTTTAGCAGCAAGAAGTCCAAAGAGATTAAATACAACCATTCAACTTACAGATACTGGTATTAGTCCGGGAGCAGGAGTAGGAAATAATCGAAAAGAATTAAATGAAACAACACTTGGTTGTCCAGTGATTGCGATTGGTGTTCCTACCGTATTGGATGCAGTAACGATTGCAAGAGAGGATGTAGTAGAGGATGTAGCGTATTTATTTGTTATGCCAAGAAATATTGATAGTTCGGTACAATATGTGAGTGAGTTATTGGCAGGAGGCATTAATCGCGTTAGTAAGAAAAAAGCGAGAGGATAATTAAATCTCTCTTGTCTAAGAAAAAGACGAATAGGAGGGATGTTTTTGAATAAAATAAAACGAAATATGTATCGTTTTCGTGCAAAAATTTATACAAGACTTCCTAAAGATAGAAGTTTATTAAAAGTACAACTAATGTTGTTACTATTATTTATTTTAATTTTATGCCAAAAAGTTCCGTGGAATAAAGTAAAAGAAGCGTTTGGAGGAATTTTTATATCGGAGCAAGATTCAAAGGACAATTCTATCTTAGAGTATGCTTCTGGTGGAACAATAATGAAAGAAAATAATACGTTACAAAAAGAGGACGAGCAGGAGAGCGTAGGAGATTTCATTATTTCCTACGCTTCTGCTAGTGAAGAATTATTACACCGAGAACAAATATCAATACCAACACAAAAACCTTTCGATATAGAAGAACAAGAGGAAACAACAGTAACTTCTTCAATTGCTTCTTTTTTTTCTCCTGCTTGTTATCCTGAACTAAATGGAATTATTGGAAAAAAATATTTATTAGAAAATTTATTGCAATTAGATTACTTAAAAGAAAATTTTTACATAGTGAATGCTACAACGAAAATGACAAAACAAGAATTTAATGTAGAATATTTTTTAGAAAGAGATTTATCAATAGAAAAAAAGAAAGAACCACAGATTTTGATTTATCATACCCATGGTTCAGAGGCTTTTGTGGATAGTAGAAGCGGAGTAACAGAAGATACCGTGGTAGGGATGGGAGATATTTTAGCAGAGTATTTAACAAAAAAGCATGGGTATGCAGTGCTTCATGATACGACAATATTTGATAAAAAAGATGGAAAAGATAACCGAAATTATGCCTATAGTGAGGCATTGACTTATATGGAAGCATTATTGAAAAAATATCCTTCGATAGATGTGATTATCGACTTACACAGGGATGCTGGGACGAAAAGAGTGGCTACAATTCAAGGGAAAAAAGTAGCAAAAGTAATGTTATTTAATGGACTTTGCAGAAATACACAAGGTGTATTAAGCTATCTTCCAAATGAAAATTTATTGGATAATTTAGCATTTAGTTTTCAAATGAAACTCATAGGAGATGAAATGTATCCGGGATTGATGAATCGAATTTTCTTAAAAGATTATCGCTACAATATGCATTTAGCAGGACGATATTTGCTAATCGAATTAGGAACAAATCAAAATACGGTAGAAGAAGCAAGGAATGCGATGGAGCCATTGTCAGATATTTTGGCACAGGTGTTAGGAAAATAAAAATTGTAGATTTATGAAAGGAAATATGTTATACTAAGGAAAGAAATGTTAGGGAATTTCCCGGAAATGGAGAATGGGTATGAAGATTACAAAAAGCAGTTTTGGTACAACAAAGAATGGTCAAAAAGCTACCTTATATACAATGGAAAACGAAAATGGTATGAAAGTTTCCGTAACAGATTATGGTGCAAATATTGTACATATTATTGTACCAGATAGAGATGGTAAGATGGCAGATGTGGCTCTTGGTTATGATGATGTGAGAGGCTATGATGAAAATGGCACTTATTATGGTGCTTTTATTGGAAGAAATGGCAATCGTATTGCGAATGGCTCGTTTACTTTAAATGGTGTTACTTATCAATTAGAAAAGAATAATGGAAATAATAACTTGCATGGTGGATTTCAAGGTTATAATAACTATATGTATGAAGTGGAATGCTTTAATGAGGAAGGAGAGGCAAGTATTGAACTTTCTCGTTTAAGTCCAGATATGGAACAAGGATTTCCTGGAAATTTAGATATTACAGTAACCTATACTTTGACTGAAGAAAATGAACTTGCGATTGAGTATCTTGGTGTTTCTGATAAAGATACTGTAATTAATTTGACAAATCACTCTTTCTTTAACTTGGCAGGACATGATTCAGGTACAATTTTAGACCATAAAGTATTTATAGATGCAGATTATTTTACTCCAACGGATGACAACTTAATTCCAACAGGAGAACTTCGCCCGGTAGAAGGAACACCGATGGATTTTCGTGAAGAAACAACGGTAGGAGATAGAATTGACGAAGATTATGAACCACTCAATCAGGCAGGCGGTTATGACCATAACTATGTATTGAATAACTCTGGTGAAGATGTAGAATATGTAGCAAGCCTTTATGAACCAAAATCAGGCAGACGTATGGAAGTATTTACAGACTTACCGGGAATGCAACTCTATGCAGGTAACTTTATTGACGGTAAAGCAACAGGAAAAGGTGGCAAAGTGTATTTAAAAAGAGAAGGTATTTGTTTTGAAACACAAATGTTCCCAGACGCATGTAATCCAAAAGAATACTTTAAATCTTCTGTAGTAAAAGCATATGAAGAATATTGTACGATGACAGTGTATAAATTTACAGTGGATAAATAGGAATTTTGTAAATGAAAAGGAAGTTATTGTATGACAAAGAAAATACAAGATTTAAAACCAGATATTGTACTAAAAAACTATTGGAATGATAAAGAACAGTTTGCAGACCTTTTCAATGCTGTTTTATTTGATGGAGAGCAGGTAATTAAAGCAGAAGAATTGGAGGATATAGATACAGAAGAATCTAATATTCTAGAACATAGAGATTATGCAGAAGGGATTAAAGCTTCTAGAGACACGATTAAAGTGCAAAAAAAATCAACCATACATGGAGTACAGCTTGTATTGCTTGGCTTAGAACATCAAGAACATATTCATTATGCAATGCCATTAAGAGTAATGGGATATGATTATGGTACTTATAAAAAACAATACGATAGTAATGCGAAACAGTATAAGACAGCAGAAGGCATGGAAAGAGATGAATATTTATCAAGAATGAGAAAGAGTGATAAATTTACTCCTGTAATTACGGTGGTTATTTATTATGGTGAAAAGGCATGGGATGGAGCAATCTCTTTATATGAAATGTTGCATATTTCAGAAAAGATGCAGAAATATGTAAATGATTATAAAATATTGTTAGTTGAAGCAAGAAAAAATAATTTAAAGCTTCATAATATTAATAATGCTGACTTATTTAACTTGCTTCAAATTGTTTTAGATAGAAGTATACCTAAAAATGAAGCAAAGATAAAAGCAATCCAATATAGTCAAATACATAACACCGATAAAACAGTGATTATGACAGTGGCGGGAGCTGCTAATATGAAACTAGATTATAACGCTTTAGCAAAGGGAGATGGGAATATGTGTACTTTGTTTGAAGAAATTGCGAAAGAAAGCGAAATTAAGGGAAAAATAGAAGGAAAAATAGAAGGAAAAATAGAAGGAAAAATAGAAGGAGAGGCCAAGGGCATCATAGAGGCAGGATTAGATTTTGGACTTTCAGAACAGGATATTTTACAAAGATTACAGAGCAAATTGCAGGTGTCTTTGCAAGTAGCTCAAGAGTATTTTACAATGTTTGGAAAATAAAGTAATAAAAAGGCTGTTGAGAAAATTAATATTTTTAATTTTCCAGCAGCCCTTTGTATAATTAAGTTTTAGATGTAGGAATTTGTAGATAATCCATTAGAGCAGTTTCTAGAAGACGGGAGTAATTGACGTGTCGTTCTTCTGCAATACGTTTCAACCAAGCAGGAAGAGTAATATTGGTTTTGACACGTTCATTATCACGTTTTATTTTATAAAGGCTAGGATGAATTGTAATCGGCATAACAATCATTCCTTCTGTTTCTTCTTTTGGAAGTGTAGTAGAAGGAATAGGAATAGTTTCACCATCACATTCCATATTGTAAACATGAAGAATTTTAAGCAGTATATTGATACTCGAAAAAAGATGGTATATAATAAAGGTATATGGGAGAAAGGGGTGTTTTTATGGCAATAGCAGCGAATGTTTTGCACAGTTTAGTTTCTATTTCTCAATTTAATAAAGGGCAAGCAACAAAGATTTTTGACAAACTTCAAACACAAAGGGAGTTGATTGTATTAAAAAATAATCAACCATCCGCAATTATTCTATCACCAGAAGAATATACACGTCTTATAGAGATTGAAGAAGATTATTTCTTATTATTAGAAGCTAATAAAAGGATGGAAGATAATGGAAATAAAGCGACCATTTCAATGGATATGGTATTGCAAAATCTTGAGATAAATGAGAATGAACTTGATGAAATAGAGGATGTGGATATTGAATGAAATGGAGTGTAGAATTTTTAGAAGAAGCTCAGAAGGATATGAAAAAGTTGGATCATTCTATACAGATTCAGGTATTGAAAGGAATCCAAAAGGTTAGTCAAAATCCACTTCCAGTACGAGAAGGCGGATATGGAAAACCTTTAGGTAACAAGAATGGCTCAAATTTAACAAATCTTTTAAAAATTAAATTTCTTGATTTAGGAATAAGAGTAGTCTATAAGATTGAACGTATAGAAGATGTAATGAAAATTATTGTAGTTTCTGCACGAACAGATGAACAAGTATATAAAGAAGCAGCAAGAAGACGTGAGAAATATGATATATAGTTTGAAATTTTTTCTAAAAAAAGTAATTTACCTTTGCTGGTTTTGTAAAATATTTTTTAGAAAATTGAAATTTGTTATTTCTTGCTCTTGACAGAAGATATAAAGTACACTTATAATAAGCAAAGATGTCGAAGAAGAAAACCATATTACATTTTTTTATGAATGTAATATGGTTTCTATGTAAAAAAATAGATATGACATTTATTAAGAGAGCAGATGGATTGCTCTTATAAAAAAGAAATTAAAATTAGATGAGTTATTGTATATAAATAATTCATTGAAAGGAAGTAGATAATGCCAAAAAAGGTAGGATTTTTAAAGAAGTTACAAAAGAGTAAAAAGAAACAACTAATTTTCTTTTTGGTGATTATGATTGGGTTAGTAGCAATATATTTACCAATAGAAACTAAAATTAGGGATATAAGAGAAAAAGAAATTTTAGGGAGTCAAAACATTGTTGAAGACTATAATATTTTAGCCAATATTGAAAGTGTAGAAATAAAAAATGAAAAAATGATACTTTCAGGATGGGCACTTAGATTGAATTCAAAAAACTCAAATATTCATATAGTGTTGCAAGCGATAGATAATTCAGATACAAGAATTTTTGATACATATATAGAAGAAGATAATAAAGTAGGTCAAAAATTTACTTCGGATTGGGATTTTGGGGCATGTAGATTTATAGCAACAAAAAATGCAAGTAAATTACAAGATAATGTTTGTTATGAAGTATTGGTTGTACTTGATTATATACAAGAGATGGAAACTAAGGAAATTGTAGAATATAGTAAAAAAGTTACTACAGGGAAATATTTATATGATGGGGAATTATATTCTTATAATCCAATTAATTATACAGAACCAAAAGTTACAGATGAAGAGTTACTTCAAGTAATAGAAGAAGGAATTTTAAGAGCATACGATTCAGAAATGCAAATATGGGTATATCAGTGTGGACTAAAATTATATTATATAGTAAATCCTCCATTTGGTTCTATGGAATTAAATCAAATAGGTATACCTGTTATGTTACGTACAAATCAACCAGAGTTATTACCTGAACATAGAGTTCAGTATGGTTTCGACCATATTGGTTTTTATTATGAAAATATAGAGTATCAGAGAGAAGGAGTATTACCTTATCAAGTGATAGTTGTCACTTTGTCGGAAAAATATCCAATTACTTATTTGGCTACAGGTTTGTATAATATTGTAAATGAACAGTGGGTTATTCCATTTAAAATATGGATGATGGATTGATTGGGGATATAAAATAATAAAGAAAGTATGAGAGAATGATGGATTTAAAAAGATTTGATAAGAAAATTTGGTTAGCTTCTCCTACAATGCATGGAGAGGAAGAAAAATATGTACAAGAAGCCTTTGAAACAAATTGGGTATCTACGGTTGGTGCAAATTTGAACGAGTTAGAAAAAGGGATTTGTGAAAAGGTAGGATGTCAGTATGCAGTGGCATTATCTGCGGGAACGGCAGCGTTACATATGGCGGTAAAACTTGCAGGAATTGAACAAGGAGACTATGTGTTTTGTTCGGATATGACGTTTGATGCGACTGTAAATCCTGTCGTGTATGAAAAAGGAATTCCAGTGTTTATTGATAGTGAGTATGACACTTGGAATATGGACCCGATTGCATTGGAAAAAGCATTTGAGTTATATCCAAATACGAAGGCTGTGATTGTAGCAAATTTATATGGAACACCAGCGAAGTTAGAAGAAATACAAGAAATTTGTAAGAAACATCATGCGGTATTGATTGAAG
>CALAEX010000157.1 GCA_937891165.1 uncultured Lachnospiraceae bacterium
ATGGGGCTCTAACGTAGGTATTGATGAAAGCTTAATCGGTCAGCCTGGTGCTTACTTAACTCTTGATGAAAGATACATGGGTTCTTACTATGATGGACAGGCTATGGTTCTTACAAAAGGTATCGAAAAGAAAGCTGACCCTATCGCAGTTATGACTATGATGACTGAACTTATGGGTTGGGATAGTGTTATGAATGGTTATGTAGCACCAGAAGAAAGCCGTTCTTGTGCTTGGTTAGAAGATGGTATTGATAAAGACTTATACTTCTTCCAGAGTGATAGACAGACTTGTGAATTCTACAACTCTATCAAGAGCGTTGAACTTACAGTTTCCTTTAACCAAATTATTTATCAGAACAAGAGTGTTCGTTCCGAACTTGAGTCTTACTATCAGGCTGATATGGCAGCTATGATTGAAGCTGGTTATGCATCTTTAGATATGATGACTCCAGTAGAATAATTTTTGAATTATAATTTCTGAATTGAAAAGATTCGAATAATACTCAATAGCAGGACTGAGTAGTAAATATAAAGACTCCGCAAAGAATCTAACTGAACTGCTTTGCGGGGTTTTTATCATATTAAACAAATGGGTTTGTGCCATGAGCAAAGCGAAAGGAATGGTAGCAAATATGAGAAAATCAATGAAAAGAGCAATATCAGCATTGCTTTGCTTGACGCTTGTTTCTAGTACATTAATTACTCCAAGAGAAGCAGAAGCTGCTCCAAGAGAAGCAAAAGAGTACAAAAAAACAAGTACGGAAAGTAGAATACCGGTTTATAATGCTTCTGTTGACTATGCAGTATATCTAGAGCAATATGCCGATATACCTAGTGCAGAAAAAGAAATCTTTTTAAATGGCTCTGATTATTCTGCTACAGATATGGAAGTGGCTGTAGAAGGGAATAATGTAGTACTTGGAACAGAAGGCTCTATTTCTTGGAAAGTGAATGTACCAAGTGCAGCAATGTATGAAATTGAAATTGAATATTGTGCATTAGAGAATAAAGGTAATGATATTCAATTGGAATTAAACGTAAATGGTGAAATTCCATTTGCACAGGCTTCTAGTTTTTCGTTTGGTAGAATGTATACGGACGAAAGCAAAGAGTATCAAAATGTAAAAGGAAATCAAGCTGCACCATCTCAAGTAGAATATATTGGATGGCAGACAACTTCTTTAGAAGATGTACAAGGTCATTTTAGTGGACCTTTAAAATTCTATTTAAAGAAAGGTAATAATACAATTACATTTAATGCATTAAAAGATGCGATGATTATTAAGAGCATTACTTTAAAGCCAGTAACTGACTTACCAAGTTATCAAGAATATTTTGATGCACATAAGTCAAATGGTGCAGAGGTTATCAAAAATGCGGGTACAGAGCATGTACAAGGAGAAGACACAAGTTTAAAATCCAGTGCAAGTTTCCGTCCACAAAATGACCGTACTTCTGCAATGACAGAGCCATACGATGCTACATATATCATTATGAACACGATTGGTGGAAGTAACTGGAGTAAGAATGGTGATTGGTTAGAGTGGAATGTAGAAGCACCACAGGCAGGTCTTTATAAGATTGCTGTTCGTTTTAAACAAGGTGAAAGTACAGGTTTCTCCTCTATTCGTGAAGTATCTATCAATGGAGAAGTTCCATTTGAAGAAGCAAGAGATATTCGTTTTGCATTTGAAACAGAATATCTAGTACAACCTTTAAAATCTGTGGATGGTACAGAATTATACTTCTATTTAGAAGAAGGTATGAATACCATTCGATTCACTGTTTCTCTTGGTGGATATGCCGATATCGTAAAGAAGATTAATAATGTTATTGAAGATTTATCTGGAGTATATCAGTCCATTACTGCAATTACAGGTACTGCTCCAAATAGTTATCAGGATTATCAGTTATTAAAGCGTTTACCAAATTTAACTTCTGATTTTGCAAGAATTGCAGATGCAATGGAAGTAATTGAAAATGACTTAATTGAATTAACTGGTGGTTTTAGTGATATTTCTTCTTCTATGGAACGTAGTGTAGAGTTATTAAGAGAATTAATTGAAAAGCCAAGTAAGATTCAAAATAAAGTAACTGCCATTGCAGATAATATTACTTCTCTTGGTTCTAATATTATGACACTTTCTACATTACCACTTACGATTGACTGGTTACAGATTGTAGGTGAAGAGGATAAACTTCCAAAAGCAGAAGGTGGATTCTTCCAAAGTTTAAAACATGAAATTCTTTCTTTCATCGGTTCTTTCACAAATGATTATAGTGTAGCAACAGAAGAAGAAATTGATGAAGATGAAGCAATTACCGTTTGGGTATCTACAGGTCGTGACCAGATGGACGTTATTCGTCGTCTTATCAATCAGTCCTTTACTTCCCGAACAGGAATACCAGTTAATTTGAAGTTAGTTGATTCTGGTATTATCATGACAGCGATTGCCGCTGGTACAGGTCCTGATGTGGCAATTGGTGTTTCTAGTACATTACCAATGGAATTAGCGTTCCGTGGTGCAAGTTATCCATTATCTGATTTTGCAGATTTTGCAGAAGTAACATCACCTTCTCAGTTTATGCCAGCAGCATTAGATTGTTTTGAGTTGGATGGAAAATATTATGGTATTCCAGACCAGATGAGCTTTTCTGTTATGTTCTATCGTAAAGATATCTTAGCACAGTATGGTATTGCTGTTCCTGAAACATGGGATGACTTAATCAGTATTATTCCTACGTTAGCAACTTATAATATGGAAGCTTATTTAGATAAGAACTCCGTTCTTTCTTTAGGAACTGGTGCTGGTGTAGGTTCTGGTACTGCGATTAATAGTGTATATTTATCTATGCTCTATCAAAAGGGTGCTGATTTATATAATGACGAAGGTACAGCAGCACTTATGGATTCTCGTGATTCTATTGATGCATTTACAATGTGGACAGAATTCTATACAAAGTATGGTTTCTCTGTTAGTATTGACTTTATTACTAGATTCCGTCTTGGTTCTGTTCCAATTGCGATTATGGATATTTCAAACTATAACAGTTTAAGTATTTCCGCACCTGAAATCAATGGTAAATGGTCCATTGGTTTAGTACCTGGTACATTACAAGAAGACGGTACAATTGACCATACAATTCCAGCTGTTACAAGTTCTGTTGTAATGATTAAGGATACGGTAGAAAAGAACAATAGCAAAGATAAAGCATGGGAATTTATCAAGTGGTGGGTATCTGGTGAAACACAGAATAACTATGGAACAGAAATGGAAGCAGTATTAGGTTCTTCTGCTCGTTACATGGTAGCGAACTTAGAAGCATTTGATAAAGTTTTCTGGTCTGTAGATATTATGAAAGTTTTACAGGAAAGTTTACCATGGTTACGTGAGATTAAACAGGTTCCTGGTGGTTACTTAACTGGTCGTAACTTAAGTAATGCATTCTATCAAGTAATTGAAAATGCAACAGATAGACCAATTGACGTTATCACAGAATATAATGAATCCTTAAATGAAGAAATCGCTAAGAAACGAAGCGAATTTGGTATGGATTAAGAGAGGTGCTTATGAAAATGAAAAATGCTGGCTCTAAGTCGAAAGTAAAGACCTCCGAATGGAAAAAGAACAAATCATTATATCTTATGTTGGCACCATTTTTTATTTTGTTTACAATCTTTACAGTGTTGCCCGTAGGATTTGCTATGGTAATGAGTTTTACCGACTATAATGTAATTCAGACTCCAAATTTTGTGGGACTGGATAATTATATTTCTCTGTTCTTAAACGATCCATTGTTTTTAACTGCTATTAAAAACTCTTTTATTTTGGCAGTTATTATTGGACCTTGTGGTTATATTTTGTCATTCTTAATGGCATGGATGCTTTGTGAATTAAATGATACACTGAGAGTTATTTTAACAGTTATTTTATATGGTCCATCTATCTCTGGTAATGCCTATATGATTTGGACTTTAATTTTCTCTAGTGACTCTACAGGTTTCGCAAACTCTTGGTTAATGAGTTCTGGTCTTATTAATGAGCCAATTCTTTGGTTACAAGATACAAATTACATGATGTTAATTATTATCATTGTACAATTGTGGATGAGCTTTGGTGTAGGATTCCTTTCCTTCATTTCTGGTTTACAAGGTGTAGATAAAGCACAGTTAGAAGCTGGTATGGTGGATGGTATTACAAACCGTTGGCAGGAACTTTGGTATATCGTACTTCCTTCCATGAGACCAGTATTGCTCTTCGGTGCGGTTATGTCAATTACAAGTGCATTTTCCGTTTCCGGTTCTGCATTGACAGGTTTCCCAAGTACAGGTTATGCAACACACTCCATAATTGACCATTTGACAGACTATGGTACTACAAAGCTTGAAATGGGTTATGCTTCAGCACTTGCTGTAATCTTATTTATATGTATGATTGGCAGTAATAAGCTGATACAGAAATTCTTGAGAAAGGTAGGTACCTGATATGATAAGTATTTCTCAAAGAATCAAATACAATGGTGGTCTAAAGAAAAGTATTGTCAAGTTCTTTACTAAAGGACGTGCAAACCGAAGCGTAGGTGGAACAGTATTTCTGTTATTGTTTATTTGTATATTTGCGGCATTCGCATTGTTCCCAGTACTATTTATGATTGGTAGTGCGTTTAAGCCTTTACGAGAATTACATCGTTACCCACCAACCATTTTTGCACAGAATCCAACTTGGAAAAACTTTAGTGACTTAATACAGTATGCAAATGAATCTTTAGTGCCATTTACAAGATATTTATTTAATACAGGTGTTTTAGTTATTGCATGTTGTATTGGTCAGATTGTACTTTCCGCAGCAGCAGCTTTCCCAATTGCGAAGTTTGACTTTAAGGGAAAGAAGTTTTTAGATAGTTTAGTTGTATACGCTCTGATGTTCTCTGGTGCAGTTACAGCAGTACCTAACTATATTATCATGAATAAAATGGGCTTAATTGACTCTTTATGGGCAATTATTCTTCCAGCTTTAGCATCTACATTAGGTTTGTACTTGTTAAAGAACTTTATGTTGATGATTCCAGATGCATTGATAGAAGCAGCAAGTATTGACGGTGCAACTCATTTTTACATTTTACTTAACGTAATTATGCCAGTTATTAAACCTGCGATAATGACAGTATTTATTTTTACTTTCCAAGGTATTTGGGGTAATACAGGTGGTAGTTTCCTGTATACAGAAAATATTAAACCACTGAGTTACATGATATCAAAAATTTCTGCTGCCGGTATCGCTCGTCAGGGTATGGCATCAGCGGCTTCGCTGATTATGTTCATTATTCCTCTTACCGTATTTATTATTGCACAAAGTAATGTCATGGAAACAATGGCAACTTCTGGTATGAAAGATTGATGAATGTAGCCATAAATTGGTATTAAGGCGCAAAAGCAGCGCAGGAATGAGGAAAAATATGAAACAGATAAAAATGAAATGGTTTAAGAGGGGATTTGCCTCTCTTCTGTTAGGAGCAATCTGTTTGACAACCCCTATGCAGGTAATGGCTGAGAGTTCCTCAAACTATTGCTACGATACAGAAACAAAAAAATATTTTACTGCTCCAGTTGCTTATGAAGTAGATCAAGTTATCTATGCAAAAGATTTAGATGGTGTAGATTCTTTAAATGGTATTGCATCTACGTTTGTAAAAGGTGATTATATCTATGTTGCAACAGGTAAATCCATTATTATTTTAGATTCTGATTATCGTGTAGAAAAGATTTTATCAGAGTATACAGATTTGCAAGGTAATACAGCTAAAATAAATGGTGTAGACGGTATTTTCGTTACAGATGACGGTTTGTTATATGTTTGTGAACCAAACAATGGAAGAATTTTAATTTTCAATAGTGATTTAGAGTTGGTTCAGAATTATGGTCAGCCAACAGGATTGGAATTAGAAAATGTTTCTTATCAGCCAAAACAAGTTGTAGTCGATTCCTTAGACCGTATGTATATTATTGCAAATAATATTTACGAAGGTATTTTGGAAGTAGATAGCACTAATCAATTTCAGAGATATTTTGGTGAAACAAGCGTATCTTATAGTGCAATGGACTTGCTTTTTAGACAATTAGCAACAGAAGAACAGAAAGCAAAACAGACATTGTGGTTGCCAACAGAATATTCTAGTATGGCAATGGGTAAGACTGGTTTTATCTATACAAGTATCAGTTTTACTGAAGAAGAAACTCCAATTCGTCTTTTAAATGTGCATGGTACAAACATCTTAGCATATAATGAAGAATTTAAATTATATCCAAAGGGTGATATTGTATATTCACTTGGTGGTGCTGGTACAGTTGGACCATCTTCGTTAACTTATATCGACTGTAATGATTATGGTATGTATACTGTGTTGGATGCTATGCGTAATCGTGTCTTTACTTATGACGAAAATGGTAATTTGTTATTCGTATTTGGTGGAAAAGGTGACAAAGAAGGATGTTTTAGATATCCAGTAAGTGTTCGTTTCGTAGGAGACGATATTATTGTCGCAGATAAAATGTCAGAATCCATTACGGTTATGACACCTACTTCATATGGTCAGAAAATCATTGATGCTACAAAGTTAGATTATATGGGTGAAGAAACACAGGCAATTGCTTATTGGGAAGAAATCCTTAAGATGAATCCAAATTTGGAACTTGCTTATGACGCACTTGGAAAGGCAGCACTTAGAAATAAAGATTATGATACAGCAGAAAAGTATTTCAAGCTTGCGAATAATCGTACTTATTATTCTAAGGCATATGCAAAGACTCGTGATGTAGTGATTGAAGAAAATATTACATGGGTAGTAGCAGTTGTTGCTGTTTTAATTGTTGGTTCTAATGTATTAAAGCAAGTGAAGAAAAGAACAAAGAAAGGATTGGTGAGTTAAGTAATGGGAGCAAAAGCGAAATCCTTTAGTGCAAAAGGTATGTGGGATAAATTTGTAAATGATGTATTCCGTTTTCCTTTATATGTAATGACCAATCCATTTAAAGCTTTCAGTGATATAAAGTATGAAGGCAGTGGCAGTATTCCAGCATGTATATTCTTTTTGGTTATGTTGTGTATTACTGATATTGCAAAAACGGCAATGTCAGGTTGGATTGTTAATACAAACGATTTAACAAAACTTAATATATGGGCAGCAATTGCTGGTGTATTATTAGTATCATTAGTTTTTGCAGCAGCAAACTGGGCAATTGGCATTTTGATTGATGGAAGTGGTAAATTTAAACATATTTTCATGGTTACAATGTATTGTCAGTATCCATCGATTTGGTTAACTTGGGCATATATTCTTTTAACCAATGTGCTTACATTAGATGAGATAGCATTTGCTACTTTCTGTACAGGTCTTGGATTGGTTTGCCTTGTTTTGTATGGTTTTATTGGGCTTGTTTCAGTACATGAATTTGGTTTTGGCAAGGGCGTACTTTCTATCGTCTTAACTGCAGTTGCAATTATGATTATTGTATTCGTAGCATTGCTGATTGCAACAATGGCAGGAGAGTTGGTTAACTTTGTTTCCATAATCGCCAAAGAAATTGTATTAAATTACTTCTAAAAGCGAATGGAGTAGCATACTCCATTTCACAATTTAACGGTGCATTGTAAATGGCGCAGAAATGAGGAAAGGCATGAAAACTAAATTTTTATCAAAATGCAAAATGAGTATATGGCGTATACTTAGCAGCTTTTTGGTGGCCATTTGTTTATTACCTATCGTTCCTGTAATGGCAGCTACAGATACAGAACTGTCAAAGGATGCGGAGGTTGTTGCTGAATCGGCAGATGTCATCATGTACTATGATGAAGAAGCAGGTATGGTAAGTTTAAAGTACAAAGATTCAGGACGTATTATTAATACAAAAGTAGTAGATGGTACAAGTGGTAACAGTTCGTATAAGAATTATCAGAAATCTGACTTTATCATTTACTATTATAAAGAGCCAAAAAGCTCCTCTACTTCCACAATTGATAACTATAGTATGGCAATTCAATATGGTCAAGTAGAGTACGAAAAAATTGAACAGGGTATTAAGTTAGTTTATACATTAAAAGAAGATAAATTATCTATTGATGTAATTCCAAAGTATATTGAACAAGAAAAAATGGAAACAATGATTTTGGATAATCTGACAAAGACCCAAAAAGAAAAAGTGTTAGAATATTATCGTCTTTATCAAGGTTCTTATGTACGTACCAAAGATGGTGGTTTGACACAGTCTGCGATTAAAGAAATGCAGAAGATATTCTATGAAACTTGTGGATATACAGAAGAAGACTTAGCAGCAGATAATGCAGCAGGTGGTTATGAAAGTACATGGAATAACTTAGAAATACGCATTAGCATGGAATATGTATTAGACGGTAAAGATTTGCTTGTTCGTATTCCAGTATCTGAATATTACTGCAATAATGAAGAATCTGTTTTAAATAGTTTCGCTGTTCTTCCATATTTCTTATCTTCTACAACAGAAGAAGAAGGATATATCGTGCTTCCAGATGGAAGTGGTGCTGTCATTGAATTTAATAATCAAATGAAGAGTGCTGCGGATTATGTAAGCCGAGTATTTGGTACTGATATTTTGATTGATGCTGATAAGTTTGATGATACCGAATATTCTGCAAGTATGCCAATTATTGGTATGGTTTATGATGATTATGCTTATTTGGCAATTGTAGAAAATGGTGCTACATTAGCAGAAATCAATACTCAGATTTCTGGTAAGAATGATAATTACAATAAAGCATATTTCAAGTTCTATATTCAGGAAATGGAAAACGTTGCTACAATGGAAAACTCTGCTGTAAGTGTGAATAAGTATACAGGTGATGTTTTCCAAGAAAATATTGTAATTCGTTATCAGATGTTAGAGGAAGAAGAAGCAAGTTATGCAGGTATTGCTAAGAATTATCAAGAATATTTGATAGGCACTGGTGTTTTAAGCAAGATGGAAACACAGGACAATGCTTCTTTATTCTTAGATATTTTAGGAGCAACAAAGGAAAGTAAAAACTTCCTTGGTGTTCCTTATCAAGGAATTGCAAGTTTAACAACATTTGCAGATGCAAAGAGTATGTTAGAATATTTTTCTAGTAACAATATCAAGGATATGGATGTGCAGTTCACTGGTTGGGCAAACAAAGGTGAAAATCATACGAATGTCACAAAGATTAAGGTAGAATCTGCATTAGGTAGCAAAAAGCAATTAAAAGCTTTGGCAGATTATGCAGAATCTAATGGATATTCTTTCTATCCAACACTTAATTTACAAACGGTATATGCAGCAAATTCGATGGCTAGTAAGCGTTCTACCTCTAGTTTCGTTGGAGATTATGCAGCTAAGTTCTTAAGTATGGAATATGCACAGGTTGGTACAGTACAGTTAGGTTTAGACTCTTTAAGAATCAATGATTTTAGTGGTTATTTAGTATCTCCAAATAAATTAGCTGCTTATGTGGACAAGGCTATGAAACAGATGAATAAGTTATCTGTAAACGGAATTGCTGTTGCTGATATTGGTTCTTTATTAGTACCTGATTATTCTACAAAAGCTGCTGTAAGCAGAGAGAATGCAGCAAGAATTGAAAATGAAGTGCTTGGTACAATTGCAGGAAACTATGAAGTATTGTTAAGCAATGCGTATAGTTATGCATGGCAGTATGCAAATGCGATTTCTGATTTGCCAAGTCGTAGTAATGAGTTCAATGTATTTAGTTATGATGTACCATTATTGCAGTTAGTATTGGATGGTTGTATGAGTTATGCTACTACACCATTGAATAATGACACACAGAAGAGCAATCAAGAAATGTTATTGAAGTGTATTGAAACAAGAATGAATCCAAAATTCATGTTAATGCAGGCAGAAATGACAGACTTAGCTTATACAGAAGAGTATTTTGATTTACTTTCTGTTAATTTTGATGATTGGAAAGATAGAATCGTTGAAATTTATAATGAGTACAATGCATTTTATCAGATGGTAAAGGGTGCAGAAATTGAAAACCATGAGACACTTTATAAAGGTGTGGTTAAGGTTACTTATACAAATGGTGTAACTGTTTATGTAAACTATGCGAAGAGACCTTACATGGTAGATGGTAATATCGTTGCTGCTTCCAGTTATCTGATTGAAAATAATTAGAAAGGGGCAAAATTTATGCAGCAGAATACAAAAAAGCGCAAGTTGAAATCTTTTGCTCAGCGCAATGAAAAATGGGGATTCATACTTCTTGCTCCGTGGCTTGTGGGTGTAGTACTCTTCTTACTTTACCCATTAGTACAAGTTGTTATTTATAGCTTTAATGACTTAAAGTTAGACCTTGAAGGTATTCAGTTAACTTTTGTTGGTATTGAGAATTATAGATATTTAATTTTAGAACATGCAACATTTTATCAGGAATTGATATCTACATTCGCAAGTATTGTACCAGATGCGATTATTATTGTGTTCTTCTCTTTATTTGCAGCTATTATTTTAAATGGTGAGTATAGAGGTAGAACGATTGCCAGAGTTATTTTCTTCTTGCCAATTATTATGGCAACGAACTTAATCTCTGTAACATTAGCTACTGCTGGTGGAGCTGTAGAAACTTCGACTGGAGATTCTACAGGTAGCATGATGTTCCTAGCAAGTTTCTTGATTCAAAATACTAGTTTTCCAAAGGAAATTATTGAACCAGTTCTTGGAATTGTAAGTGGAGTATTTGATACCATTAAACTTTCTGGTGTACAGACATTGATTTTCTTAGGTGGTTTACAAGGAATTAACCCAAGCCTTTATGAAGTTTCTAAAATCGAAGGTGCTACTGGTTACGAAACTTTCTGTAAGGTAACAATTCCAATGATTTCACCAATGATTTTAATTTGTGCCATTTATACATTAACAGATGCATTAACTAGAGCAGATATCATTGAAACTATCCATACAACAGGTTTTAACTATGCAAAATATGGACAGAGTTCTGCAATGAGTGTTATTTACTTAATCTTAGGCTTAGTGCTGGTAGGTATTGTAGCATGGCTGATTGGAAAGAAGGTGTTCTACAGTGACTGATAAAGGAAAGAAGTCTGTAAAGAAAGCAAAAGCAACAAAAGGAAAAATCGATTATAAAGATTGGTTAAAGAAAAAAGGGAGTGGAGTATTTTTAAATATTATCCGTTATGCCCTAATTCTTTGTATCGGTTATGTTATTCTGCTTCCAATTTTGGAAATGATTTCTACTGCATTTATGTCTCCAGAAGAAGTTGGTTCTCCAGTATCTGAATGGGTTCCTTCTGAATTTTCTCTAGAGCATATTATAGTAGCATTTAAGTTACTTCGTTATCCAGAAGCAGTAGTGTACACATTATGGACAACAGCATTACAGGTAGTATTACAAGTATTATCTGCAGCAATTACAGGATATGTATTTGCTCGTGTTCGTTCAAAGAAGATTCAAGCAATGTTTATCATTGTTATTTTAACAATTATTGTACCTCAGTCTGTTATTTTGCTTCCACAGTATATTTTCTTTAGAAACTTTGATATTCTTGGAATTTTTGAGTTGTTTACAGGAAGTTCTATGAACTTATTAGGAAAGCCAATTGTATTATACGTTCTTGACTTCTGTGGAATGGGCTTAAAAGCAGGTCTTTATATTTACATTTTCCGTCAGTTCTTCCGTGGTCTGCCATATAGCTTGGAAGAAGCTGCTTATGTAGATGGTTCTGGTTTTATTCGTACTTTATTTACGATTGCTTTACCAAACGCAATGCCAGGTATTATTACTGTAACTGTATTAAGTTTCGTATGGAACTGGAATGATACTTTCTATACAAACCGTTTTGTTGGTACTGATATGAACTTAATGGTTCGTTTGAACAAAGTGTCTGCAGCGATGGATAATATGTTGCAAGCAATTGGTGGAAGTATTCCAGAAGGATACTATTTTGATTACAATGACCCATTGTATCAAGCATCCATATTATCTACAGCTTCCTTGCTCGTTATTTTACCATTGATTATTCTCTATTCTTTCATTCAGAAGAGATTCGTGGAAAGTGCAAGCAGTTCTGGTCTTGGTGGAACCTGATGTACAAAAATCCAGTCATATTCGGCTTTACGAGTATGTTATGCTTCGTGAAATGACGAATTGTGGATTGAAATTAAATTTAATCTAAAGTAATAAAGTTTTACTTGTCCAAAACCTCTGCATTTGTTATAATACAAGCAGAGGTTTTGGTTATTAATTGTAAGAAATGAGGAATAAAAAATGAACGAAGAACAATTTTTTAAAATGCAAAATTCCAGATTTTATCGGTTTTTTAATCGCATAAGTCAAATTATTATTATAAATTTTTGTGCACTGATTGTTTCTTTATGTGGACTGATTGTATTTGGTATTTTTCCAGCGATGTTTGCGGCAACCGCATTTTTTAATGATGAATTAGAGCAAAGAAATCCAAGAACATTATCTACAATGTTTCAATATTTTAAAAAGTATTTTTGGGCAGGAAATGCTGTAATGTTGTTTACGGTAGCAGCTTTTGCATCGGGCATTTATATTGTTTTTTGTGGACATGAATTACATATGGTGTTGTATTTAATTATTATGACATTTATGATAGCAGTTCTTTTATTAAATTTATATTTTCCATCGGTAATCATATTATATCCAGAGTTTTCTTTAAAAAAGCAAGTTGCTTTTTCCTTTGTAGCAGCTTGTGATAGATGGAAAACAACCATTTTGCTTATGGTTTTATATGTAGCTTGGATTTATTTGAGTGCATTATTTCCACAGTTTGCAATGTGGTGTTTATTTTCTCTTGTTCCATGGTTTAGTATCTTTTTTATAAAGAAGACATTAAAGCCAGAAACGATTCTAGACCCAACAGCTCCAATACCAGAGGAATATTTCTTTGGGCAGGAAGAAGAGGAAACTAAAATAGACACAAAAGAATGACAGTATGGAGGGAAGAAGAATGTATACTTACAAGATGATTTTAGAAGAAGATTCTAAATTAAGAGCAGGTATCAATTATCTTCAATCAGAATTAAAGTTTCAAGAGCAAGAAGAAGGATTTCCAGTTACTTTTTGCAAAGTAGGAGAAACAACCAAGATTCAAGTAAAAAAAGATAAAGAGAGTGCTTGTATTACTTATGGAAGAATGGTAGGTGCTTTTCGAGGTTTATTTTTATTGATAGCACATCAAGAGGAAGAAAGTTTTTGTATCGAAGAAACTTGTTGTTTCCATGATTTTGGGGCAATGATAGATATGTCTCGTAATGCAGTAATGAAGCCAGAAAGTGTCAAAAAATTGCTTGTAAAAATGGCATTATTAGGTTATGAGTCAATGCAGGTTTATACAGAAGATACGTTAAAAGTAGCCGCAGAAGAATATATGGGCTATGGTAGAGGTGCTTATTATTGTGAAGAAATTAAGGAAATGGACCAGTTTGCACAGCAATTTGGTATTGAGTTAATTCCTTGTATTGAATGTTTAGCACATTTAAATCAGCTTTGTAATTATTCTCGTTATAGTTTAATGATGGATACAAGTGATATTTTAATGGTAGGTGCACCTCGTACTTATGAATTTATTGAACATATTTTCCAGATGATTTCAGAAAGTTATTCTAGTCGTAAAGTAAATGTAGGAATGGACGAGGCAAGTATGTTAGGACGTGGAGGCTATTTAGAGAAGAATGGATATCGTCCTCGTGCGGAATTGATGGCAGAACATACAGAGAAAGTAAATGAAATTGCAAAAAAATATGGATTTGAAATGTCGATGTGGTCAGATATGTTCTATGGTCTGATGTTTAAGGAAAATCGTACAGAAAAAGAAACAGAAATTTTAAACAGTTTACCAAAAGATGTAAGATTGATTTATTGGGATTATGGTACAACCGATTATGAAGCGTGTGCAAATAGAATGGAAAATCATTTACGCATTACTGATAATGTAGCTTTTGCAGGTGGCTCTTGGAAATGGTGGGGACTTGTACCAAATAATCAGCATGGAATTTTTACACAAGAAGTAGCAATTAAGGCTTGTAAGGAAAAAGGTATTCAAAATTATTTATTAACTTGTTGGGGTGATAATGGTGCAGAAGCTTCCAACTTTGCAGTATTGCCTTGTTTCTTTGCTGTTTCTCGTTTAGCTTATGAGCGTAACATGGCAGGAGAAAATTGTGCTTATGATTGGACGAATGTAACAAAAGAGCAACAAGAAGCCTATGAAAAAGAGTTCTTTGCATTAACTCAGATGAGTTGGGACGATTTTATGCAAATTGAATGTATCAATCGTTTGAATTTAGACCCAGAAGTGAAGCCATTTAATAATGCAAATAAGTATTTCTTCTATAATGACCCAATCAAAGGAATGTTTGATTCTTTAGCAAAATCCGAGTATAAAGAAATTTATGCACAACATGCAAAAACCTTAGCTAGTGTAAAAGAGCGCAGTGGAGAATATGCATATTTATTTGATGCGATAGAGAAAATGGCAGATGTACTTGCATTAAAGTGTTGTTTGGGTGTAGAAATTCGTCAAGCATATGAAGCAAAGAACATGGAAGCACTTGCAACCATCGCAAATGAGTTGATTCCACAGATTATAGAAAAAGTAGATGCATTTTATGAAGCATTTAAGAAACAATGGCATATGGATAACAAGTCTTTTGGCTTTGATGTGCAATGTATTCGTATTGGTGGAGTAAAGCAACGTTTGATTTATGTAAAGCAACAGTTATTGGATTTTATAAGTGGAGAAATTACAGAGATTGCAGAGTTAGAAGAACCATCTCTTCCATTTGGTTTATATCTTGGTCATAAAGATGCAAATCAGTTGTATTATAATGATTGGAGAGTAAGTGTAACACCTTGTTGTATATAAAAAAATAGTGACAGTTTTACACGAAAGATTGTATTGAAATTTGTATAAATTTTATATATGGTGGAACTGTTACAAAAAATAAAATAATTTTAGAATGCGAGGAGATAATATGAACAAAGTAATAGCCTATGTAGGCACAAGTGATTTAGCAGGTATGTTGGAGGCGGATATTTTAAAGATTGATATTATCAATATTGCGTTTGGTCATATTCATGATAGTGTTATTACATGGGAAACACCAGACAATATTAAGGATTCTTTAGCTCGTATCCGTAATGTAAATCCAGAAATTAAGCTTATCCTTTCCATTGGTGGCTGGAGTGCTGGTGGATTTTCTGAGGCAGCTATGACAGAAGAAAACAGAGAAAGAGTAGCAAATAGTGCAGCAGCTCTTGTACAGGAATATGGTTTAGATGGTGTAGATATTGACTGGGAATATCCATGTTTTGCAGTTGCAGGTATTCAGGGTGATATGAGAGATAAAGAAAACTTTACACTATTTTTAGCTAAGATTCGTGAAAAGTTAAATGCATTTGAAGGAAAGATGCTTACGATTGCAGCTGGTGGAGATACTTACTATGTATTAAATACTAATATGGCAGAAGCACAGAAGTATTTAGATTATGTACAGTTGATGACATATGATTTACAAGGTGGATTTATTAAAGTAACAGGTCATCATGCTTCCTTATATCCAGGAAAGACAAATTTATTTGACGTATGTGTAGACAAGGCAGTGAAAGTATTTAAAGAAGCAGGCGTTCCAGCAGAAAAACTTATCGTAGGTATTCCATTCTATTCTAGAATGTGGAAAGGTGTTAAGGGCGGTAAAGATGGTATCGGTTTAGAAGCAGAAACAGTAGGTACTTATGGTCCTGGTTACGCTGACTTGGTAGAAAAGTTTGTAGATAAAAATGGATATAAGCGTTATTGGGATGATATTGGTAAAGCACCATATTTATTCAATGGCGATGAATTCATTAGTTATGATGATGAAGAAGGAATTAAAGCAAAAGCAGTTTATGTAAAAGAACAGGGACTTGGTGGAATGATGTTCTGGGAATATCAGTGTGACCCAACAGGTGCGTTATTAAATTGCATGTATGAATCATTAAAGAAATAATTAGTATGTTATTATTTAGTTTATTAATTTGATTTTAAAACGTCTACTCCAGTTAGAATACAAATTGGACACGCTCTCGCTCGAGACGTAGTCCCACTAAGCTCGAAACTACCTCGCTAAGTGGGAACGTCTCTTTACGATCCTTTTTTGTATTCTAACTGGAGTAAAACATTTGTTAAGGTTTTTTAAATAGTATAGGAAAAAAGCGTAAGTTTTTAATAGGTAAATATGATAAGAGGATGTTGCAAAATAAAGTCAATATAGCCAAAGCTTTTGTTTTATTTCATATCTGACAAGGACCGTTTAGAAACGGCAGTCCTTGGCGAGGTTCTTTCGAGCCTAGTACTGTTCCGTTTCGCCACGAGCGAAAGCGTGTCCTAGAAGATATGAAATAAAATAAGGCTTTTAGCTATTCTGCAACATCCCCTTATTTTTTTTTGAAAATAGAAAAAAGTATGCATGTCTTTTTTCTTCCTTTCATAAGATAGGACAAGAAGAAATTTAGAAAGGAAGTATAGAATGTCTTCTGAGTTATATAAAATATTTCCAGTTAAGTTAAGAGAAAGATTACTTGGAATTGATTTCATGGGAGAGGGATATACGGAACTGCGGTTTCGGTGTAATGGTCCGGTGACGTTATTGCGGGGTAGAGAAGAATATTTTTTACATAGTTATGGTGGGTTGACAAGGGAACTAGAGAAAGCTTATTTCGTCTCTGTCAATGAAATTAGAGAAATGATGGAGTATATTAGTAATTTTTCTCTCTATGCTTATGAAGAAGAACTTCGGCAAGGGTTTTTAACCATACAAGGTGGACATAGAGTGGGAGTATGTGGAAAAACTGTTATACAAGATGGGAATATTCAAACGATTCGTAATATTTCTTTTTTAAATATTCGTTTAGCAAGAGAAAAGAAGGGGTGTGCAAAAAAGGTAATGCCATTTTTGTTTGAGGGAGAACGGTTATGTCATACATTGATTATTTCTCCTCCGGGGTTTGGAAAGACAACGCTACTTCGAGATATGATACGGGAAGTATCGGAAGGAACGAAAGAAAGGAGAGGGAAAAAAGTGGGTGTTGTAGATGAGCGTTCAGAGATAGCAGCGTGTTATTATGGAGTTCCACAGAACGACTTAGGAATTCGTACCGATGTATTAGATGGTTGTCCTAAAACCGTAGGGATAGAAGTACTATTACGGTCGATGTCTCCAGAAGTGATTGCATTAGATGAATTAGGGGGAGAAAAAGAAATAGCATTGATTGAAAAATCTATTTCTTGTGGATGTAGTATTTTGGCTACCGTTCATGGAGAAAACAAAAAGCAGTGGTTTGAAGAAGGAGGTATTCGTTTGTTTGAACGGTATGTATTTTTAAAGAGAGGGGAATATCCTGGAATGATTGAATCCATTTGTAATAGGCAAGGAGAGGAGGTAAGAGAACATTGATAAAATGGATAGGAGCAGTTTTAGTGATGGTATCTGCTTATGCAATAGGAAGTCTTTTGGCTGGTCAAATTAAAGAAAGAGAGAAATGGTTAAAAGAAATAAAAGTTACGTTGTTTTTATTACAAGGGGAGTTGGAGTATCATCAAATCCCTTTTCCAGAAGCATTACAATTGGTAGGAGAGAGGCATGGAGGCAATTTAAAACAGTTTTTATGTGAGTTAAGTGAGAATTTAAAAAAGAAAGAAGGAAGTAGTTTACAGGAGCTTTGGAGAGAATATGCGAATCGTTTTTTTAAAACAAGTTCTTTAACAAAAGAACAAAAGGAAGAATTTGCAGAATTGGGTGTTTATTTTATGGAAGCAGACCGTGTAGCAAGAAAAAATGCGATAGAGTTTTATTTAAGTCGTTTAGAAGAAGAAATTGTACAACTTAGAGAAACAGGGGCGGACAAGGCATATTTGTATCGTATGCTTGGAATGCTTGGAGGAATGTTTCTTTTAATTTTGGTGTTATAGATGTTTTACAAATAAGGAGGATGGTATGACAATACAGATGATTTTTAAAATTGCAGCGGTAGGAATTTTAGTATCGGTGCTCAATCAAGTATTAAAACATTCTGGAAGAGAAGACCAAGCCTATTTAGTAAGTTTAGCAGGATTACTTCTTGTATTGTTTTGGATTATTCCTTATGTGGCAGAATTATTCTCTACGATACAGACATTATTTCAGTTGTAAGGGGAGAATTTTATGTTAAGGACAGCATTACTTGGAATTCTTACAATTATTATTGCGATGGCAATGAATCAAGGAAAAGCAGAATTTGCAACCTTTGTATCTTTTACAGGAAGTATTTTAATTGCATGGATTGCCATACAGCTATTACAAGGAATTACGGGAAGTTTAGAACGAGTAGAACGGTTGTTATCTGGAGAAATGGAGTATATTGCACTGTTGATGAAAATGATAGGAGTTACTTATATTTCAGAATTTGCTTCTTCTTTATGTCGAGATGCAGGATATTCTACAGTAGCAGGACAAATTGAGTTAGTAGGGAAATTGAGTATACTTACGATTGGAATGCCAATTGTATTCGCTTTGTTTGAGTTGATGGCTACATTAGCATAAAAAGATAGGAAGGAAAGAAGATGGAGGAACTGCAACTAGATTATTCTGAACTTCAAAAAACAATAGAAAAGCTATTGCCAAAAGAATTTCCTCTTTCTTTTGAACAATTAATAGAGCGTTTGGTAAGTGGAGAGGCAGTAGGATTACAGCAAATAGGAAAAGAAATTGGGACATGGTTATTACAATCTATTACGTTTCCTATAGAGCAAGGGATGAGGTTGTTGTTTCTTATTTTATTTTCTGCCTTATTTTCTAATTTATCTAAGGCGTTTGCAAGAGATAGCACTTCTCATTTTGGCTTTTTATGTGTGTATTTTTTAATGGCAGTACAAGCAGCACTAGGATTTACAACATCGCTTCAAATTGTAAAAGAAGGTTTAGCAAATTTATGTACGTTTGTCAGCGTTTTGTTACCAATCTATTGTATTAGTATTGCATTTGTAACAGGAAGTATAACAGCAGTAGGATATTATCAGGGAACGGCTTTTTTACTTACGTTTTTTCAATATTTAGCAAATTATTGTTTAATTCCATTAAGTCAAGTATATTTAATGCTTTCTTTTGCTTCTTGTATGCAGAAAAAGCCAATGTTAGACAAATTATTAGGATTGATTGTTAGTTTATTTTCGTGGATACGAAAAACATTGTTTGGAATTGCATTTGCCTTTGGAGCAGTACAAGGAGTTTTATGTCCTGCGATTGATAATTTAAAGAAAACAGCCCTAATGCGTTCTGCGTCTGCAATACCAGTGGTTGGTTCATTTATTGATGGAATGTGGGAAACCGTACTTGGGGCAGGAACTGTATTAAAAAATGCGGTAGGAATTGGAGGAGTGTTACTATTATTTTTGATTGGTGCAATACCATTAGCTAATTTAGGGTTACAATGTTTGATGTATCGAATTTTGGCAGCAGTAACCGAGCCTGTCACACAGGAAATGACAGGACACTTTTTAAGTCATGCAGGAACAGCACAAAAATTGTTATTGGAGTCTTTATTTCTTGGAATGATTTTATTTTTATTGTTATTAGTTGTAATGACAAGGATTACAACGGCATGAAACGATAGGATATAGAAAGAAGGGAATTATGGAGTGGATTCGTAATATTTCTTTATTCTTAGTATTATCAGGACTTTTATTGGAACTGATAGCGGATACAAAGTATTATAAATTTGCTCAATGGGTAGCAGGTACGATTTTATTATTGCAGTTTATACAACCATTTACAAATATAGAATCTTTATGGAGCAAATTTATGGTTTCTTTTCAATCATTTGATTATGCTATGGAAACAGATAAAGTAGTAGAAGAATTATATAAGATGGAAGAACAGACGGAAAATACGGTACTATTACATTATAAAACAGTTATTTCAGAACAGATAGAACAAATATTGCAAAAAAGTGAATTGCAACTAGAACAAGTAGAGTTAGAAATTAAGCAAACAGGTGAAATTGAATGGATGAAAGTAAGGGCAGTATATCAAGATAAAAAAGAGATAGTGAAAGAAATAGAAATTCCAAAGGTTATAGTAGAAAAACCAATAGAGAAGGAAAAGCTTTCTCCTATAGAGCTTTATATTCAGGATTGTTTAGCGGAATTTTATCAAATAGATAAGAATAAAATAGAAGTGGTAATACAAGAAGTAAACTAAATTGACTGCCACTTTGGAATGGAGATTGTATGAATCTAGGGGAGCAGGCAAAACAATGGAAAGAAAAAATTCAAAGTTTAGGAGTAAAAGAATGGGTAACATTTTTAATTATAGGAGTATGTTGTTTTATTCTTGTATTGCCAACAAAGACAGAAGAGGTAGAGCCAATAGAGGAAAATAGAAATAGAGAGGAGGAAATGATAACAGAAGAGGATTATGTAACAAAATTAGAACAACGATTGGTGGAATTACTTTCTTGTGTCAAAGATGTAGGAATGGTAAAAGTAATGATTACGGTAGAAAGTACAACAAGGAAAAGTGTTTTGCAAGATGGAACAAAAGAAACAGAACAGAGTACAGAAAGAGATAGTGCAGGAGGCAGTAGAATGTCAGAAAGTACAAGGACGGATGGAACAACCGTGTTTTCTCAAAATCAACCATATGTACTTTCTGAAACATATCCAGAAGTAACAGGAGTTGTAGTAATTGCACAAGGAAGCGGAAAGGGAACTGTAGATTATGATATTTTAAATGCAGTACAGGTACTATTTGATGTTCCAGCGCATAGAATTAAAATAATGAAAATGAAATAATATGCCAGCAGGCAGGAATGGAGTAAGAATGAAACGGATTTTTAAGAAAAACCAGATTATTATTACCGCATTAGCACTAATGATATGTGCTGCAGGATATTTGCAGTTTTCCAATCCAGTAGAAGATACAAGTAATGAAACTCTTTATTTTGATATGGCAGAGTTAGAAGATGATAGTACAGGAGGAATGACAATTAAAGTAGGTTCTGCTGCACAAGAAGATGCAGAACAAAAAAATATAAGTGATGCAGCAGATATTACAGTATCTGGAGAAAGTGCAGACGTAGCAGAGAAAGAGGATACAGAAGAAAACCATCAAGTAGGAGATGCTGTTATGGTAAGTACAACCATTCAAAATAATTTTACGGTTAATGCTAGATTGGAGAGAGAACAGCGTCGAGCACAAAGTAAAGAAAGTTTGATGTCTATTATTGAAAGTGAAACAATTAGTGAAGAACAAAAGCAAGAAGCAATAGAAACTTTAGTAAATTTAACAACGATTGCAGAAAAAGAAAATGCAGCAGAACTTTTATTAGAAGCAAAAGGATTTTCTGACCCAATTGTGAATATTGTGGAAAATGAAGTAGATGTTGTCATCAATGCAACAAGTGTTACAGACCAGCAAGTTGCTCAAATAGAGGATATTGTGACAAGAAAAACTGGTTTTGAACCAAAAGATATTACAATTACAGCAGCGATTCAAGAAGATTAGAATACATAAAAAAGACTTTGCAAAATGGATAGAGTTTGATATAATAGACAAAAGGAGAAGATAACTTGGTGCATGTTGTGCCAGATAGGAGGATACAAAAAATGTCAGTAGAAAATGTAAATGATTATGTAGAAGAACAGGAATTTACTTCTGAAGTAAAAATTGCAGGTGATGTAATTGCAACAATTGCAGGTCTTGCAGCAACAGAGGTGGAGGGAATTGCTTCCATGCAGGGCAACTTGACCAATGAATTGGTAGGCAGATTAGGAATGAAAAATTTAACCAAAGGCGTTACGATTGAATTTGAAGAAGATGGTACTTCGGTTCATGTAGCATTAGCTGTTATTATGAAATATGGATATAGCATTCCAAAAACTTGTAAGGCAGTACAAGACCGTGTAAAGAGTGCAATTGAAAATATGGCAGGATTAAAGGTATTAGATGTCAATATTAAAATTGTAGGTGTAAATACAGAAACAGAAAATTAGAAAAATTTGTGTCAGGTGGAGCTTGCAAGTTCCATCTGACAAATTATGATAGTAGTTATTTGGTTATGAGCAAGTAACGAGGTAGATTACAAATATCCGATGGATTTTATTTTATAAGAAAGACCTTGTAATAGGTACAGGTGGAGAGAAACTATGACGAAGCGTGAAGAAAGAGAACATCTGTTTAAAATGTTATTTTGTAAGGACTTTCATGATATGGAAGAATTAAAAGAACAGATGGCATTATATCAAGAACAGCAAGAAGGTATTACAGTCGAAGAATTTATTCCAGTTCGTAAAAAGTTAGAAGCTATTATAGAAGCAGAAGGAAGTATTGATATGATTCTTTCAAATGCTGCTAGTGGTTGGAAATTAAATCGTATGGGAAAGGCCGAACTTGCGATTCTTCGTATTGCTGTATATGAAATGCGTTATGATAAAGAAGTGCCAGATAAAGTTGCTATCAATGAAGCAGTAGAACTTGCAAAGAAGTATGGCAATGAGGCATCTTCTGGTTTTGTGAATGGAGTGTTAGCTAAGATAATAGAAAAGTAGGTTTGTAATGGCGAATATTTATTCTGTAGCTCAGATTAATGCGTATATTAAGCATATGTTTCAAGGAAACTCGATTTTAAATTCTATTTATGTAAAAGGAGAGGTTTCTAATTGTAAATATCATACATCGGGACATGTGTATTTTACGTTAAAAGATGGTATTGCCCAAATTTCCTGTGTTTTATTTGCCGGTCGTCGTGCCGGCATTTCTTTTCGTATGGAGGATGGACAAAGTGTGATTGTCTTTGGCAATATCAGTGTGTATGAAAGAGATGGAAAGTATCAATTATATGCGGATGAAGTTTTCTTAGACGGAATTGGTCGTTTGTATGAACAATTTGAATATTTAAAAAGAAAACTAGGGGCACAAGGATTATTTGAGGTTGCTCATAAAAAAGCAATTCCTACTTATGCAAGGACAATTGGAATTGTAACCGCACAAACAGGAGCAGCATTGCAAGATATTAGACAAATTGCAAAAAGAAGAAATCCTTATGTACAGTTAGTATTATATCCAGCAAAAGTGCAAGGAGAAGGAGCATCCGATACAATTGTACAAGGGATTCGTAGTTTAGATGGTAAAGTGGATGTGATAATTGTTGGCAGAGGTGGAGGCTCTATTGAGGATTTATGGGCCTTTAATGAAGAAAAAGTAGTACAGGCAGTATATGAATGTCAAACACCCATTATTTCTGCGGTAGGACATGAAACAGATACAACACTCATAGATTTTGCATCGGATTTACGAGCACCAACACCATCAGCCGCAGCAGAATTAGCAGTATATGATTTCCATAGATTAGAGAAATATTTAGCAGATGTTCATGAAACGATAGCACAAATGATGTTAAGAAGAATAGAAGATAAACGAATATTATTAAATCAGAAAGAACTGTTACTTCAGAAACAACATCCAAAGTATCAATTGCAACAAAAGCGGTTACGAGTAGATGAATTACGAGAAAAGCTTTCTAAAAAAATGAGAGAAAAGATAGAGCAAAGTCATCAGCAAGTGGTACTTTATACGCAACGGCTCAAAGGACTTTCTCCAATGGAACGATTGCAGGCAGGGTATGCTTTTGTGACAACTTCTTCTGGTCATGTTGTAAAACAAATACAACAAGTAAACGTAGGAGAAGAATTGCAAGTAGAGGTTACGGATGGCACTATAATTACAGTGGTAAAGCAAATAGAACAACGTTAAGGATTCGTAGTAGTAATTATAGAAAGGAATGTTATTATGGCAGGAAGAAAGAAAGCAGAACAAAATAATGTTGGATTAGAAGAATCACTTGCCGAGTTGGAACAGGTAATGGAAGCAATGGAGTCTTCGGAGTTATCGTTAGAACAATCGTTTGCTTTGTATAAAAAAGGAATGGATTTATTATTACAATGTAATCAGGAAATTGATAAAGTAGAAAAAGAATTGATAATATTAGAGGGGAATGGAATTCGTGATGGAATTTAATATAGAACTAAAGCAACGACAGGAGTATATCAATACAGTATTAGATGTATTTCTTCCAAAAGTAGAAGGAAAACAAAAGACGGTATTAGAGGCAATGCGATATAGTGTGACAATTGGAGGAAAGAGGTTGCGTCCAATTTTAATGTTGGAATTATATCGTTGTTTTGCAGGAACAGAGGAAGAAAAACGAGTTGAGCCAATGTTAGCAGCAATCGAAATGTTGCACACGTATTCTTTAGTGCATGATGATTTGCCAGATATGGATAATGATATATACCGTAGAGGACAATTAACAACTCATGCAAAGTATGGCTCTGCGATGGCAATTTTAGCAGGAGATGCTTTACTCAATTATTCATTTGAAACAATTGGAAAGGCATTTGATTTTTCCGCTTCTACACAGTGGAATCAAAGTGTAGCAAAAGCAATGCAAGTGTTTGCTCATAAAGCAGGTATTTATGGAATGATTGGTGGACAAGTAGTAGATGTCGAAAAAACAGGGCAACCATTAGTAGAAGAAGAAATAGAGTTTATTTATAATTTAAAAACTTGTGCTCTGTTAGAGTCTGCTATGTTAGTTGGAGCAATTTTAGGTGGTGCAAACGAAGAACAACAAAAAGATGTGGAGCGTATTGCTTCTTGCATTGGTATGGCATTTCAAATACAAGATGATATTTTGGATTTGATTGGAGAAGAAGAGAAACTTGGAAAACCAATACACAGTGATGAAAAAAATCAAAAGACAACCTATGTAACCATTCATGGGTTAGAACAGGCAAAACAAAAAGTAAAAGAATTATCAGAAGAAGCAGTAGAATTGGCAAAGAAACTACATGGTACAGCATTTTTACAGGAATTGATTACTTATTTAACAGTAAGAGAGAACTGATAGGAGTAGCATATGGCAGGAGTACTAGATAGAATTAATCAACCAAATGATATAAAGAAAATCGATGCTTCCCAATATAAAAAATTAGCAAAAGAGATTAGAACATTTCTTTTGCATAAGGTTTCTCAAAAGGGAGGTCACTTAGCTTCTAATCTAGGAGCTGTAGAACTTACGATGGCGTTGCATTTATTTTTAGATTTTCCTACTGATAAATTGATTTGGGACGTAGGTCATCAAGCATATGTTCACAAAATTTTAACAGGTCGTAAGGAAGAATTTTCTACCTTACGAGAGTATCAAGGAATGAGTGGTTTTCCAAAACGAAAAGAAAGTGATTGTGATGCCTTTGATACAGGGCATAGTTCCACTTCTCTTTCGGTTGCTAGTGGTATGGTCAGTGCAAGAGATTTATCAGGAAGAAATGAAAAAATTGTAGCAGTGATTGGTGATGGTGCATTAACTGGAGGAATGGCATTTGAAGCACTCAATAATCTTGGTAAATTAAAGAGTAATATGATTATTATTTTAAATGATAATCGTATGTCTATTTCTGAAAATGTAGGTGGTATGTCGAATTACCTTGCAAAAATTCGTACAAATACAGCATATACAGGCTTTAAAGGAAATTTAGAAGAAGCTTTAAATAAAACAACCGTAGGAACACAGCTTGTAAAAACATTAAAAATTTCCAAAGATTCGTTAAAGCATTTAATGATAGGAGATATGTTTTTTGAAGATATGGGGATTACTTATCTTGGACCTATTGATGGACATAATATTTCTCATATTACAAATGCTCTAGAATCGGCTTCTCGAGTACAAAAAGCGGTACTCATTCATGTAGTAACAAAAAAAGGAAAAGGGTATGATTATGCAGAATTAGACCCGGGACGTTTTCATGGAATCGAACCATTTTCTTTAACGACAGGACAAGTGTTGAAAAAGTCATCGAATGTAAGTTATACGGAGCAATTTTCAAAAACGATGTTAGAATTAGGAGAGAAGAATGAAAAAATTGTGGCAATTACCGCAGCTATGCCTTCAGGAACGGGCTTGAATGCATTTGCAAAGCAGTATCCTGAGCGATTTTTTGATGTAGGAATTGCAGAAGAACATGCTGTGACATTTGCGGCTGGTATGGCAGCAGGAGGATATCATCCAGTTGTTGCGATTTATTCTACTTTTTTGCAACGAGCCTATGACCAAATTTTACATGATGTTTGTATTGGGAAGCTTCCTGTTACTTTTGCAGTAGATAGAGCAGGGATTGTGGGAAAAGATGGAGAAACACATCAAGGAATTTTTGATTTGTCTTATTTATCTCATATACCGAACTTAACAGTAATGATACCAAAAAATACAAAAGAGTTGCATGAAATGTTGTTATTTGCGACAACGTGTAATTTCCCAGTGGCGATTCGTTATCCAAGAGGAAGTGCGGGAGAGGAAGATGAACTTTTAGTTTCTGAAATTGTATACGGAAAGTCAGAGCGAGTACAAGAAGCAATAGGAGAAGGGGTAGAGTTAGTAGCAGTTGGTAATACCATTTCTCTTGCATTACGATTAAAGGAGCGTTTAGAACAAATAGGCGTTCCTGTTGGTATTATCAATGCAAGATTTGCTGTACCAATGGATGAAGAACAGTTATTGGCTTCTGCAAAAAAACATACAGTGGTGGTAACATTAGAAGAAAATGTAGCAAGAGGTGGATTTGGAGAGAGAGTATCTGCTTTATTTATGGAACATGAAGTGAATGTAAAACACATTGTAGGTGCGTTGAAAAATAACTTTATTGAACATGGAGAGCCTGATACATTGAGAAATTTATATGGTTTAGAAGAAGAAGCATTATTAGATAAAATTAAAATAGCATTAGAGAAGTCAAGAGATTGACAGAAATGAGGAGAGCATGGCAAAAGAACGTCTAGACGTATTGCTTGTGAAACGGAATTTAGCAGAATCTAGAGAAAAAGCAAAGACGTATATTAAGGCGGGAATGGTATTTGTAGATGGTATAAAAGCCCAAAAGGGAAGTGTTAGTTTAGAAGAAACTGCTATTTTAGAAATAAAAGGGGAAACATTAAAATATGTCAGCCGTGGAGGTTTGAAGTTAGAAAAAGCAATCGAGCAATTTAAGATTGGAATAGAGGGAAGAACTTGTATTGATGTTGGAGCATCTACAGGAGGGTTTACCGATTGTATGTTACAAAATGGAGCAAAAAAAGTGTTTGCTATTGATGTAGGAACAAGTCAGTTAGCATCAAAGCTTCGTTTAGATAAACGAGTGATTTGTATGGAAAATACAAATATTCGTTATGTGACAGTAGAAGATGTTGGTGAATTGGCAGATTTTATATCTATTGATGTGGCATTTATTTCATTATCGAAAGTATTAGAACCTGTGTGGGCATTGATGAAAGACGGAGCAGAACTTGTTTGTTTAATAAAACCACAGTTTGAAGCAGGAAAAGAAAAGATAGGAAAAAAAGGTGTAGTTCGAGAGAAAAAAGTACACGAAGAAGTAATTATTTCGGTTACTTCCTTTGCTTGTGTTACAGGATTTGAATTGCTTGCTCTAGAATATTCTCCTATTAAAGGACCAGAGGGGAATATTGAATATTTGTTTTATGCAAGGAAAACAAAAGAGAAAGAATTATGTGAACAAAGTTTTCAAAGGTTGTTACCTTCTATCACAGGTTTAGTAAAAGAAGCTCATAATTCTTTAGAATAGTAGGGGAAATTTTATGGATAATTTTTATATTATTGTAAATAAAGATAGGGATGAACAGTTGATATTAGCAAAGCAAGTTCAGGAATTTTTAGAAGCAAAGGGAAAGAATTATTGTACTCGGATTGAGTCTTTAAATACAGATGGTACTTCTTTTGAAGTAATTCCAGAGAATATAGAGTGTGCGATTGTACTTGGAGGAGATGGTACGTTGATTCGTGCAGCAAAGAGATTATTAAAAAAAGAAATTCCTTTGTTTGGTATTAATGCAGGTACATTGGGGTATCTTGCTTGTGTAGAAGCGTCAGAGGCAAAGAAAGGATTAGAGGCTCTTTGTAGTGGGGAGTATCGGACAGAATCTCGTATGATGTTAAAAGCAGAAGTGAATGGACACTATGAAGATACCGTATTAAATGAAGTAGCTATCAATAGAAGCGGTGTTTGCCGTTTGATTAGTCTTGCCGTTTATGTAAATGGTGCTTTATTGGATGTAATTGCAGGAGATGGACTTTTAATTTCAACACCAACAGGCTCTACAGGATATAATCTGTCAGCAGGTGGAGCAATTGTAAAGCCAGAAACAAAGTTGATTATGATTACTCCCATTTGTCCACATTCTTTGACTTCTCGTGGGGTAATTGTTTCGGCAGAAGATGAGATTATGATTGAAGTAAAACAGGGAAATCGAACACAAGAAGTAGAAGCGATTGTGACATTTGATGGACGAATGACAAAAAATTTAAAAGCAGGAGATAAAGTTGTGATTCAACGTTCTTCTTATACGACAAAAATGATTCGTTTGGAGGAAGGAACTTTCTTTGAGGTACTTCGTTCTAAGCTTGGTTCTGTAGAACGATAATCAGAATTAGGAAAGGGATGAAGGAAGAGTGAAAATTAGTAGTAAATGGTAACTTGCAAAAAAGGGCATAATGGGTTATATTACGGAACAGGGTAACGCTTTTAGAGGATAATATGATTTATACGCTGAAAATTTATGATACAGAACTGATGACTTTTGAGTTGACTCAAAAGCCGTTGGAGGGGTTTTGCTGTCAAATTGTCAGCGTTAATGAAGAAAACAAGCATCTTCTGCCGCTGGGGATGACCGTTGATGGCGATGGTGTACTGTTATGGCTCAAGTCCAGAGTTATTCCGCAAAACCGGGAATTTGTGGATAAGATCCTTTCGGT